>JAQBPF010000327.1 GCA_028287665.1 Deinococcus sp.
ATCGGATTCAGGTCAGGCAAATAGGCAAAGGTGTTTGAAATGCAACTGGAAGGCGGCTACATCTCATTTGAACTGAAGATACTTGGCTATCAATTCCCCAATAAAACCTTTGAGCCATACGACTCAGAGTGGTTGAGTATGCAAATTTCTATCCGACACTCGGAAGGCCGATGGGCGGACTGGGTAAATATTGACCCATCATTGGAGACGGTGGAAATTCAATGGCTTATTGATTGGTTACGAGAAGTAGCATCGCACAGTAGCGCATTCAAGAATTGGCGTTCCTCACGTCTTGAAAGCCGAATGTTTTTCACTGAACCCAATTTAGGTTTTGAGGCTCATTCAAACGTCTATAGCGAGGATGATCACGACTTGGCCCTCCGAGTCTACTTAGCAGCCGAAAATCTGCCGCCTTTCAAAGAAGACTTAAACCATGCTCTGTTCGATAAAACCGGAGAAATTTCAGAAGTCTGGATAAATTTTCCAGTCTATGCGGCTGATCTGCAAAGAGCTGCCTTATCGCTGACTGAGCAATTGGCTTCCTTTCCTACCCGAACCGACAAAAAACGTCTTCCCATATTTCCAGACCAAGGAGCTTAATGACTCTTTCCAAAATGATGTTAAAAACCGCGCTTCTCTCCACGGCGCTCCTGACAGGTGTCAGCCTAGCCGCCCCACTCCAACTCTCCCCCGTTCCTGATGCCCGCGCACTTGCGCCGCTGGGAACGCTGGTGCCTGCGCCCAGACAGGCCAGTTTTCCTGCAGGCATTTTGCCGCTGGCTGGCTTAGGCGTGCGCGTGGTGGGCACGGCCCCCGAACTGGGCTGGGCGGTGCGTGACCTGCGGGCCGAGTGGAAAACGCGGCTGAGTGCAGAGTTGCCAGATTCGGGCAAGGTGCTAATCACGGTGGGTACGGTGGCCGACGCGGGCCTAGCCGCCAAAGTGAAGGCCGCTGGGCTGACGGCAACAGGAGCTGAAGGCTACGCGCTCTGGGTAGAGGCGGGCGGCGCGTATGTGGTCGGTGCAGACGCACGCGGGGCGTATGCCGGGGCGCAGACGCTACGGCAATTGCTGACCACCACTGGCCTGAAATTTGCCCGCATCAGCGATTCGCCCGCACTTTCGCAGCGCATCGCCATGATCTACCTGGATCAGTACAGCGCCGCCGTAAACGACAAACTGATTCCCATGCTGGCGGCCCTGAAATACAACAACCTGCTGATCATGAGCAATTACGTGCAGTGGGACACGGCCAAAGCGGGCGGCTGGGCGCATCCCGGCGGGGCCAGCAAGGCAGAGGCGGCGCGGGTGGCGGCCCTGGCCCGCTCCTACGGCCTGGAGCCGATTCCGCTGATAGAAACGCTGGGGCATGTGGAGTGGATGTATTACAGCGGCAAAAATCTGGACCTGCGCCAGGACCCCGACAGCCAGAATCCTTTCTCCTACGACACACTGAATCCAGCGACCTATTCGCGGGTCGTCCTGCCGATTCTGAAAGAAGCCGTGGACGTGTTTAAGCCCAGAGTCATTCATATCGGGCACGACGAGATCAGGAACCGAGACCGCTTTCCAGCCCGTGCAAACGGCAAGGCCCTGGGCTTCGAGAAACTGTTCGTAGACGATGTAGTGAAGTTACACGGTTTTCTGAAACAGCAGGGCGTGGGCACGATGATCTGGCACGACACCGCCTTTGCCGACGCGGTGATCAGCACGCTGCCCGCACAGTTGCCCAAAGACCTGCAGGTGGCGTACTGGAATTACGCTCCTGGCAACAGCTTCGGCCTGTTGGGGCGCATCAAGGCGCTGGGGTTTCCGGTGCTGGGTGCATCGTGGGATGAGGTCGGGAACGCCGAGGGCTATGCCAAAGTCGCCGCGCAGGTGGGCGCATCCGGCATGATCCAGACGCGCTGGACGGGGTATTTTGGCAACCCCAGCATCTGGGACGGAGCCGCCGAGCAGGGCGTCGCCTTTGTGCGGGCCGCCAATTCGTTCTGGAATCCAGCAGCGGGCAGCGTGCTCAATGCCGAGGGAATCTACCGCACCACCTATCAGCCGGACGCGTACCGGGCCACTGCTGGCACGCTGGTGAATCTGGCCCCACTGGTCACGCGCTCACTGACCGACAACGATGAAAAGGGCTGGATTCTTAAAGGGGCCGACATTGACCTGCGGAACCTCAAAACGGGGATCAACCGCTTTGGCGCATACAAATTCAACGTGACTGGCGCGGTGATGCTGAAGGGCTCACGGCCTGCCGCCAGAGACCTGCCCGAACGGGTGACGGTGGAACTGGGACGCAAGGCCACCTCCATCGCCTTTCTGCATACCGCAGGTTGGCCTGCCGCCACTGCCCGAGAAGTCATCGGGCGTTACGAGGTGCGCTACGCCGATGGCAGCATGGTCAATCAGCCGCTGGAATACGGGCGGCATATCCACGCCTGGACAGATACGCTGACCACTTCCATGATTCCGGCCCCAGCCTGGACAGGCAAAACCAGAGACGGACTGGAGGTGGCCGTGCCTGTGCTGGACTGGGTGAACCCCAGACCCGACAAGGTCATTTCCTCGGTCACGCTGGTCAGTGAAGGCAAAAACGCCAATCTGACGCTGATCGGGCTGACATTGATCGGTGAAGGGAAATAAGTCTGACCCTCAACCTGATGGCCGACTATCAGTGTTTTCCGCTGTGGGAGCAGAGCGGAGACAATCTAGACCCGGTGACTTTGGGCCTGCCACCCGCACTGACAAAGCGGCTGGAAGCGTGGGCCGACGCCTTCGATTCCACGCTGAATATGAATGACCCCATGTCGCCGTTACCGATGCGGGCAGACTTTTTGGGAGCGGGCGAGAATGAAGACGCTGGATTCGAGCGCGAAGGCCATACGCTGTGGTGGGCGTTGCGGGCGGCCCTGCCGGGGCAACAAGTGAGCTATTTCAGTACGCTGCTGAGGCGAGTGATCGAGCCTGGCGACGACGAACTCCTTGATCTGCTGGACGATGCTGGAGAGATCACGGGTGTGCTGTGGCGCTCGGTGTCAGACGGCGTGAAGGGCGTGCGGGGCATCAACGCCTTTTTCCGGAATAGGGCGGGGCAACTGCTGTTTCCGCGCCGTGCCGCGCACAAGCCCCGCTGGCCGGGGGCGCTGGATTTCAGCGTGGGCGGCTACACACTGGCGGGCGAATCGCTTGACGACTCATTTGTGCGGGAAGCCCGTGAGGAACTGAATGTGGATGTAGAGGCGTTGGGGTGGCGGATACTGGCCGACCTATCGCCGTTTGAGAGCGGCGTCAGCTGCTTCATGCGAATTTACGAGGTGGACATGGACGACTTGCCCCACCTGAATCCAGACGACTTTGGCAGGGCAGAATGGCTGACGCCGGAGCAGGTGCGGGCAGCGCAGGGCGAGCTTCTTAAGCCTGATCTTCTGAAGGTTATAGACCTTGTGTATGCAAGGCAGTAACAGGCTTTAGCCATACATTTGTAAATAGATGGGCCACCTGGCGAGCCGTTTTGTGCTGAACTGGGCAGCATGGCTTCATCTGATCAAGGCACCAACGCTCTGAGCGTGGCAATTGTGGGCGGCAGCGGGTACGCGGGCGGGGAATTCTTGCGGCTGGCGCTGGGGCATCCGCATCTGAAGGTCACTCAGGTCACCAGTGAGCGCAGCGCGGGGCAGCCCGTGGCGCTGGTGCATCCCAATCTGCGGGGGCGCACCAACCTTAAATTCCGCAAAGCCGCCGAACTGGAGGAAGCCGACATTATCGTGCTGGCCCTCCCGCACGGCAGCGCCGCAGGACGGATTGCCGAATTCGAGGGCAAGGGCCGCGTGATCGTGGACCTCAGCGCCGATTTCCGGCTCAAAGACCCTGAAGTGTTCCGGCAGGCCTACGGAGAGGCGCACCCGGCCCCCGACGACCTGAGCAAGTGGGTCTACGGCAACCCCGAACTGCACCGCGAGGAACTGAGAACCGCCACCCGGATCGCCTGCGCGGGCTGCTTTGCCACGTCTGTGATTCTGGCGCTCTATCCGCTGCTCAAGCTGGGTGTGCTGCTGCCCAAAGACATCATCGCCACTGGACTCGTGGGCAGCAGCGCGGCGGGAGCCAGCAGTTCGGACGCCTCGCACCACCCGGAGCGGGCCGGAAGCCTGCGCGTGTACAAGCCGGTGGGCCACCGCCATACCGCCGAGGTGCAGCAGGAACTCCCCGGCCATTTCCCCATTCACCTGACCGCCATCAGCACGCCCCGTGTACGCGGCATCCTGTCCACCATTCAGGCCTGGATTCCCGACGGCTACAGCGACCGCGACGTGTGGAGCGCCTACCGCGAGGTGTACGCCGCCGAACCCTTTATCCGGATCGTGAAGGTGGCACGCGGCATTCACCGCTACCCCGATCCCATGCTGCTGGACGGCACCAATTACTGCGATCTGGGCTTTGAGATGGATATGGATTCAGGCCGCGTGGTGCTGATGAGCGCCATCGACAATCTGGTGAAAGGCACGGCGGGCCACGCCATCCAGTGCCTCAATATTGCGCACGGCTGGGAAGAGACAACGGGGCTGGAATTTGCAGGCTTACACCCGGCATAACAGCAGGTGTGCGGTGCAGCCTGCAAAAAGACTGAATTCCGTAGAGCTCGGGCAAATCCTGGGGTGCCTCTCCCACTTCCTCCCGGCTATCCTGGCCCCGGCGCACGCACGATACTCAGCATGTAGCGGCCCAGCGCGTGAATGGCGGCGTAGAAGCTCTCGAACTCAATGGGTTTCACCACATAGCTGGCGGCGTGCGCCTGATAAGACCGCAAAATGTCTTCATCGGCGGCGCTGGTGGTCAGCATGATGATGGGAATCGTCATCAGCTCAGGATCGTGTTTGATGGCCGACAGAACCTCCAGGCCGTTCATGCGCGGCATATTGATGTCCAGCAAAATAACGTCTGGGCGCGGCATCAGGCTGTAGGAGCCCTGACGGCGCAGAAATTCCAGAGCTTCGACACCGTCCCGCGTGACGTGCAGGTTGTTGGTGACTCCTGCCTCGGCAAAGGCTTCCTGGGTCAGGATGATGTCGGGTTCACTGTCTTCGACCAGCAGAATTTCGATGGGTGTGCTAGACGAGAGGAGGTGGGGATCGGGCTGAGGGGTCATGGGGCTTCTCCTGCCTGCAGGGGTCAGACGTGATGACCGGAGCAATTTCTCTTACAGTCTGGCAAAGGGTTCTGCGTTCAGCGTGACCTGGGCTTTACCGTCCAGAAAGCTGGCCTTGACAGACTCTTATAGCCGCGCTTGTCTGACGCTTATGCAGGCCGACAACACGGAGGCGCTAGCCTGAGCCCATGAATCTGTTGCAAGCCTCGTTGGAGGGCAGCGCCGCCTTCCGGGAACCGGACTACATTCTGGAAAACCTGAACTATGAGGGAGCGGCAAAGCCCGTGCTGGGGCTGCCCTACACCATTGCCGATGTGCTGTATCACCTCAGTGTCACCCTGCGGGCCAGCCTGGACCTGGCCTCAGGGCGGGCCTCCCAGTGGCCAGAAGGGCTGGAAGTCTGGCCCGATACGCCGCCCACTCCCGAAGAATTTGCAGGCATCCGGTTAGAGATCGGGTTGGCCCTGGCCGAAGCCGTCATGCTGGCCGAGGACCCCTCCGAGCGGGCGCGGGACATCCTGACCGATCTGGCTGTTCACAGCGCCTACCACTGGGGACAGGTGGCCCTGATGCGGCGATCGCACGGCGAC
>JAQBPF010000336.1 GCA_028287665.1 Deinococcus sp.
TTTATCGCCATGGCCAATGCCAGCAACGGCCATGCCTACAACCGCCAACTCAGCGACTGGGTCAAGCGCGAGCTGCTGGGCCTGACCAAACCGGAGCGTGAGGAGGTGAAGCTGGACACGGACACACTTCAGGCCTTCGCGGGAACCTACGACATTGTGGGTCAGCCGCACAAGATCGAGGCCAGCGTCGAGGACGGCAAAGTTATGCTGGTCATTCCCAACACCACGGCGGGCGGTACCGAGACCCTCTCGCTGCGCTTTGTCGCTCCAGAGTGCGCCGTCGTGGTGGGCGGGGACGCTGACGGACTGGGCGTGGAGTTTCTGACCGGCGGCGGCGAGGTGGAATTCCTGCGGTTTGGTGCGCGGCTCTACCCGCGTGAACGTGCGGGCACGGCCAGTCTGCCGGTCGACGCCCTGTGAGCGCGGGGATCTGGATCCAGGGCGGCACGCTGATCGACGGCACGGGCGCACCCGGACGGACCGCGGACCTGCTGATTCAGCACGGCAGAATCGCCCGCATCAGCGACCCCGGTTCGGACGGGCCTGACGGGGCCGAGGTGATCGACGCCTCCGGAATGGTGGTGGCCCCCGGCTTTATCGACGTGATGAGTCACTCGGTGGCGAGCCTGCTGGCGGACGGCCTGAGCGTGGGCAAAGTCACGCAGGGCGTGACCACCGAGATCATGGGTGAGGGCTGGACTCCGGCTCCGGCGGTGGCGGGCGAGGTGCACGGCTTTCCCATCCACGGCCTGCCCGGAGACGACGCGGCGTGGATTGAGCGCTCGAACAGCTGGACGCGCTTTGGGGATTGGCTCAGCGCTCAGGAAGAAGTGGGCGCGGCGGTCAATTTCGGCTCATTCATTGGCGGCGCAACCGTGAGAATGGCGGGCCGGAGCCACGCCGAGGGAGACAGCACCCCGGAGCAGATCGCCCAGATGCGCCGGGTGGTGCGGGAAGCGATGGAAGACGGCGCGTTCGGGCTGGCCACCGCTCTGATCTATCCGCCCGGCAGCTATGCCAGCACCGATGAACTCGCCGCCCTGTGCGAGGAAGTCGCGGCGTTCGGTGGCATCTACATCACCCACATGCGTTCGGAGAGTGCCGCCATTCTGGACGGGCTGGAAGAAGCGCTCGACATCACGGGGCGCAGTGGCGCGCGGCTGCATCTGTATCACCTGAAGGCAGCGGGCGAGGCGGCCTGGCCCAAGATGGAGCAGCTGATTACGCGGATCAACGCCGAGCGGGCGGCGGGCCGGGACATCTACGCCGATATGTACCTGTACACCGCCGGGGGCACGGGGTTGGCGGCCCTCGCGCCCCCATGGGCCAGCGAGGGCGACCAGTTGGTGGAGCGCCTGCGTGACCCGCAGTCCCGCGCCGCTATACGGCAGGCCATTCTGGAGCCGGACGGTACCTGGGAACCGCTGGGCAGCCTCGCCGGGCCAGCCGGGGCGTTCCCCGTGGGTCTGAAACTGCCGGAACACCGGGCCTATATCGGCAAATCGTTGGCCGAAATTGCGGAGGCACGCGGGCAGGACTGGATCGACGCGGCCCTCGACCTGATCACTTTGGAGCCGGATCGGGTGGGCTGCTTGCTGCACCTGATGACCGAGGAAAACATCGAGCGCCAACTGCTGGAACCCTGGGTCATGCTGGGATCGGACGCGGCGGGCTACGACCCTGCCCTGCAACCCGACGGCGGCACCACCGGACACCCCAGAGCGATGGGGAATTTCGCCCGCCTGCTGGCTTACTATGTGCGGGAACGCGGCGTGCTGACCCTGGAAGACGCCGTGCACCGCATGACCGGATTGCCCGCTGGGCACCTGCGCCTGACCGACCGGGGCGAACTGCGGGCCGGGGCGTTCGCGGATGTGGTGGTCTTTGACCCGGCCACCATTCAAGACCAGGCCACCTACGCTGACGCAGGCCAACTCTCCACCGGAGTGCGTGACGTGTGGGTCAACGGAATTCGGGTCTTGCGGGACGGCCAACACACCCGCGCCCTGCCCGGTCGACGGCTGTCCGGTTCCCAGCAGCGCCCCCCCCAATGACGGATTCACACCGTCCCACCTTCTGGGCAGGCGCTAGTTTGGGTGCCGCATGACCACCTCCCCCGCCGCGCTGCCTGCCCCCTCACCCACCACCGTTGTGGACTTGCTGCTCAAGGGCCTGGAAGGCTTCGGACGCCGTGACCAGACCATTGCCCGCTACTTTATAGACCACGCCGAAGAATTGCCGTTCCTGAGCGCCCTGGAACTCGCCGAGGCCCTGAAGGTCAGTGGCCCGGCCATCACCCGTTTCAGCCAGCGGGTCGGCTTCGAGGGCTATCCGCACCTGCAGCGCGTCATCCGCCAGGAGTTGCGGGCCACCCTGGGCATCAAGCAGCCCGGACGGCAAGACGAGGTGGTGGCGAGTTTCTGGGCCAGCCAACGGGCCAACCTCGACATTTTAGAGGGGGTTCCGGAGCAGCAGTTGTTGAAGGTAGCCCGCGCACTGGTGCAGGCGCGGCAGGTCTGGGTCATCGGGTCGCGGTCTTCGTATGGCGTGGCCCTCACCACCGAGTATCTGCTGTCTTCGTTCCGGCCCCGCGTGCAGGCCTATTCTGCCGACCACCTGGCAAGTCGGCCCGAACAACTGCTGGAAATGAACGCCGAGGACGTGGTCTTGGTCTTCACCGTCCGGCGCTACAGCCGATCCACCACCCAGGTTACCACCGCCCTTCAGCACCGGGGTGTCCAGGTGCTCCTGCTGACCGACCAGGGCGCGTCCCCGCTGAGCAAAATTGCCGACCATAGCATCCGGATTCCCACGCAGGGGTCTGAAGTGCTGGCTTCGTTGGCCCCTATTCTGAGCATGGTGTCTCTGATCGCCTCGCTGGTGGCCCGCGAACTGGACGGCGGTCACCTCCAGGAAGCCGAGCAGCTGAAAGAAGCCTTTTCAATCTACGAGTACTAGCGCATATAGGGTCACACCACCGGCTTCTGACGTTTCCATGCTCCGTTCACCTTCACCTCCTTCATTCGGTCAGCACACAACTCTTTTGTCAGATGTTCTATAAGGACAGCGCCGCATTCAGGTGCAAAATATGCGGCTGGGTGTGCAGAAAGGTAGGGGACGCCGGTAGAACGCCGTCCTTTGGATCTGTCCTCCGTCTGGGAAGAGTGGAAAAAGAAACGACCTCCATGGGATGGACGCGCCGCTGACGGGATTCCGGGTGTACGGACATGCCACACAGTCCGTATCCCCCTTGCCCCGGGTTTTCGCAG
>JAQBPF010000349.1 GCA_028287665.1 Deinococcus sp.
CATTCCTCTACATGTCTCTCAATTGTCCCGCCCCCCCACGCCTATCTTGTGGGCATGAGGGCAAGGCACCCGTGAGACAGATTTCGTCCAATTCCCATGCACTCGGAACAGCCCCGAATGCCTGTTCATCTTCCGGAATCTGTCTTCTCTCCCATTCGCTTGGCTCAGATTTCAGGGTTCTTGCCGACCAGCTTCAATCGGAACTCCTATGAACAACGAGATTCGCACCCACCACCCCGACGGACAGGGCGAACTGATGGCGCACGCCGTCGACGCCTGCGTACACTGCGGCTTTTGCCTGCCCGCCTGCCCCACCTACGCCCTGCTGGGCGACGAAATGGACAGCCCACGCGGGCGCATCGTGCTGATGAAGGAAGTGCTGGAAGGCGCGTTGCCACTCTATGACGCTGCGCCGCATTTAGACCGCTGCCTGGGCTGTCAGGCCTGCGTGACGGCGTGCCCCAGTGGCGTGCCCTACGGCGAACTGATCACCAGTTTTCGCGGCTGGAGTGAGCCGCAACGCCAACGCAGCCCGCTCGACCGCGCCAAGCGTGCAGCGATCCTGAAGATTCTGCCTGCGCCCAAAGTGTTCAGTCTGGCCGCGCGGGTGGGCCAGTTTGCCAAGCCGTTGGCTCCGCTGCTGCCCAATGCGCTGCGTTCGCCGCTGGATCTGCTGCCCGAACATGTGCCCGCCATGCAGCCCAGCGCCGCTTTTACACCCGCACGTGGCCAACGCCGGGGCCGGGTCGCCTTTCTGGTGGGGTGCGCCCAGCAAGCTCTCGCACCCAACTTCAATGCGGCTACCCTGCGCGTCTTGGCCCGCAACGGCATAGAAGTGGTGATCCCAGACGGTCAGGGCTGTTGCGGTGCGGCGGCCCTGCACACGGGGGCACGTGACGAGGCGCTGAAACTCGTGCGGGCCAATCTCGCGGCATTTAACCCCGACGATTTCGATGCCATCCTCAGCAACGCGGCAGGCTGCGGCGCGGGCCTGAAGGAGTATCCGGCCATTCTGCACGGCCTCCCTGACGAGGCGCAGGCGCAGGCTTTTGCGGCCAAAGTGCAGGACATCAGCGAATATCTGGGCGCACTCCTGGCAGACGGAGAGTTGGAACCGCCCCTGCCGACTTCTCGCCCGCTGACGGTGGCCTACCACGACGCCTGCCATCTGGCCCACGCGCAGGGGGTCCGGTCTGCGCCGCGTGCCCTGCTGCGGGCCATTCCCGGCGTGACTGTGCTAGAGGTTCCTGAAGGCGACTTATGCTGCGGCAGTGCCGGAACCTACAACCTGGAGCAGCCTGAACTGGCCACCCAACTCGGCATTCGCAAGGCCAAAAATATTCTTTCGACGGCCCCCGACCTGATCGCCAGCGGCAACATCGGCTGCCATACCCAGATCCAGAGCCACGCCCGCAGGCAGGGTAGCCCCGTTCCCGTCATGCACACCATAGAAGTGCTGGATCTGGCGTACCGGGGAGAGCTATGACCATCGGCAAGGCTGGCCGTCCCGAAAAGCAGGCGTTGACCCCTTCACTGGGAGCCAGTCTGCCCAGATCCAGGGGAGGCTCGCCGCATCCACTGGCCGCCGAGTTGACCCGCGCACTTGGCCCGCGCAAAGTCTTATCGAACCTGTCTGAGCGCCTGAATTACCGTTACGACGCCATTGCATTCGGGGCCACGCCAATCTGTGTCGTCTTGCCCGAAAGCACGGCGGATGTGGTCATTGCCGTCAAAGCCGCACGGGCGGCAGGTGTCCCGATTGTCGGACGCGGCGCGGCGTCGGGCTTATCGGGGGGCGCGGCACCGACAGAGCCGGGGTTGGTGATTTCGTTTACCCGCTTGACCCGGCTCAGCATTGATGCGGTGCGCCGGGAAGCCACAGCTCAAGCAGGCGTCATTACGCTGGCGGTCACGGAAGCGGCCAAGCCTCATGGCCTGATCTATCCCCCTGACCCCGCTTCCTTCCGGACCTCCACCATTGGGGGCAATCTGGCCGAGAACGCGGGTGGGCCGCTGTGCTTCAAATACGGCGTGACCGGGGATTATGTGCAGGGCCTGGAATTTGTGGACGCTGAGGGTGAGGTGCACTCCTTGGCCCGTGACGCCTACGATCTGGCAGGCCTGTTGATCGGCTCTGAAGGCACGTTGGGATTAATGACCGAGGCGACGTTGCGGCTCACTCCCCCTCCAAAATTCACCCGGACGCTGATGGCCCATTTTGCCGAGGTCGGTCAGTGTGCCGAAGCAGTCAGTGCGGCTATTGCCGCCGGAGCCGTGCCCAGCAAGCTGGAATTCATGGACCGCGCCTGCACCAACGCCATCGAGGATTACCTGCATCTGGGCCTGCCCAGAGAGGCGGAAGCCGTCTTGCTCGTCGATACGGACGGGGACGATCTGGCGACGGTGGAAGAAGAACGCGCTTTGGTGGAAGCGGCCTGCCGGGAAGCTGGGGGCACAGTGCGCCGCGCCGAAAGTGACGCCGAAGCCGCGCAACTCTGGCAAGCGAGACGCAGCGTTTCGCCCGCACTGGGCCGCATTCGCCCGCAGCGCATGAACGAAGACATCGTGGTGCCGAGGAGCGTGTTGCCCGAAGTGGTGCGTGAAATCCGGGCGCTGGGCGACGCTTCGGGTCTACATCTGGTGCAGTTCGGGCACATTGGAGACGGCAATTTGCACCCCAATATCCTGTTCGATCCCCGCAGCGAATCGCTGGAAGCGGTGCATGAACTGGCTCATGAGGTGGCGCGCGTCGCCATCCGGCATGGAGGCGTTCTCAGCGGTGAACACGGCATCGGCTCCATGAAACTGGCCTTCATGCGTGAAGCGGTAGACGCGGGAACGTTGGCGGCGCTCTGGCGGGTCAAGCATGCACTCGATCCAGACGGAGCACTCAATCCCGGCAAAGTGCTGCCAGCGGAGTTGGGGTGAACAGGGTGTCTGAAGGTCCAGGGCCGAAGGGGCGAACAACGTCCATCCCCCACCGCCCAAGGCGTTCAAAGGGTATCCATGCCGATTCTTGAGCTCTCGCCCAGCGATCAGACGCTGACCGCCACGGGCGACACCCCATTGCTCGACATCTACGCCGCGTTGCCTGCGGGGCTGTATCCGCCCTTTCCGCCCGTGGAATTGCCCGGTGGCGTGGGCGGGTTGGTCAGTCGTGGGGGCTTTGGGCAGAACTTTTTCTTTGCGGCCGAAGTCTTGGGCCTGACCTTTATCTCTCCCAGCGGCAAACGCATCGTGGCGGGCGGGCGCACCGTCAAGAATGTGCAGGGCTATGACCTGACCCGGCCCTTTGTGGGCAGCTTCGGAGCGCTGGGGCACGCCGAAACGGTCACCCTCCGCCTCCGCCCCGGTCTGAGCAGGCGGCATGTGGTGGCTCCCGGCACGCTGGAAGACCTTTCTGATCCAGTTGCCCGCTTCATCTGGCAAGAAGGCCCAAACCTTCATCAGATGCACTTTGGCCCAGCCCGCGGAGTGGAACGCGCCCTGTACAGGCTCCCAGGCGCGGCAGAAGTGAAGCTGCCGCTCGATCTGAGCCACCTCTTTCTGGATGGGCTGGGTGTGGGCGCAGACGGCCAAGTCCGTGACCTCCGCATGAAGCGCCTGGGCCAGGGCTGGGTCAATGGGGGAGAGGTGCCGCCAATTCCGGCGCTGTTTGCCCGGTTGGCAGCCAGTTTGTAGGGCTGTCCGGCTCTGCTGCTCCCAACTGTGCGGCCGGTCTGGCATCCCCCGAATGGGGGCAGTATTCTGCGGGCCATGAGTAAATTCAGCACCCTTACGGCTCCGCTCCTGCTTGGTGCGGCTCTGTCTACGGCGGCGGGCGCCCAGACCGTCGATCTCCGTATTCTCGAAACCACCGACCTGCACACCAATGCCCTGGGATACGATTATTACCAGGACAAGCCCACTGGCGAGTTCGGCTTCGAGTACACCGCCACCCTGATTCAGAATGCCCGCAACGAAAAGCGCAACACGCTGCTGTACGACAACGGCGACCTCATTCAGGGCAACCCTCTGGGCGACTACGTGGCCAAGATCAAGCCCCTGACCGACGGCCAACTGCACCCCATGCACGCCGCCATGCGTGTCCTGCGCTACGACGCGGGCAACCTCGGCAACCACGAATTTAATTACGGCCTTCCCTTTTTGCAGGGCGTGCTCAAGGCCGCGCCCATGCCCTACGTCAATGCCAACGCCTACGCCACCGATGGCGACAGCAATCCCGACAATGACCCCAATGCATTCACGCCCTACCTGATTCAGCGCAAACTGGTCTACGACACCACGGGCCGCCCGTACTACATCAACGTGGGCATCATCGGCCTGCTGCCGCCTCAGATTACGCAGTGGGATAAAGCCAATCTGGACGGCAAGATCACGACCCGCGACATCGTGGAAACGGCGCGTAAATTTGTGCCGCAGATGAAGGCAGCGGGGGCCGATATCGTGGTCGCCATCGCGCACTCGGGGATTGCCGCCGACTATCAGCCGGGCCAGGAAAACGTGGCGACCGAACTGACCAAAGTGGCAGGCATCGACGTGGTGCTGTCGGGCCACAGCCATCAGGAATTCCCCGGCCCGGTGTACAAGAGCATTCCCGGCGCAGACATCACCAAAGGCACCATCAACGGCAAGCCCGTGGTGATGGCCGGATTCTGGGGCAATGATCTGGGTATCGTCGACCTGAAGCTGAACTACGACCGCAAAGCGCAGAAGTGGACGATTCAGGACGGCGTCAGCAGCATCAAACCCATCTGGGACAAGACGGCCAAAGCCAGCATCGTGAAGCCTGACCCGCGCATTGCCGCCGCTGTCAAAGTTGCCCATGAAGGCACCCTGGCCTATGTGCGCGGCAAGGTGGCCGACCTGACCGCCCCCATCACGTCCTACTGGGCCCTGACTCAGGATGATGCCAGCGTGCAACTGGTCAGCAATGCCCAGATTGCCTACGTGAAGGCGGCCCTCGCTGGCGGCCAGTACGCCAACCTGCCCGTGCTCAGCGCTGCCGCACCCTTCAAGGCAGGCGGACGCAGCGGCCCCAGCTACTACACCGATATTCCTGCCGGAACGCTGGCGATCAAGAACGTGGCCGACCTCTATGTGTACCCCAACACTGTCCAGGCCGTGCTGGTTACGG
>JAQBPF010000385.1 GCA_028287665.1 Deinococcus sp.
TAGACAATCCTCCAAAAGAGACGTTTTCTTCCTGGTCAACCGACATGCATTGGCTGACTGTTCAGGACTATGTTTGGCAGGGTTTGTATAAGGCCAGACGCCTTATTTTCATCTCCAACGCCACAGGTCAGGAAATAGCAGGGAAACCTCAGCATCCCATTCAGTGTTCTGTCGGAGCGGATAACGGCTTCAGCAGTGACGCCCTGACTTTGCCCGACGGTGGCGCAGCCTTGCCTTATGAGGACGGCGTGATCGAACTGCGCCGCGCTGACGGCACACTACGGACAGCGGTAGACACAGGAGATTGCCAGAGGGTGGATCTGACCCTGAACGGGAACACGCTGACCTTCACGGGCAAGACGCTGGGCACGGTGCGCCTCTCTGACGGGCAAATTACGGCGCAAGTGCCTGTAGACGCGCCCGACGCCGCCCGCCTTCCCATTCTGGGCAGCATCTTCAAAACAGAAGAGGGCGTGCTGAAGTACCAACAGGCAGACGGCGTGAAGTGGCAACTGGGCACAGCCCCCAAAACCCTCTGGCTGAAGGCCACCGCCACTTGGATTTCTGAATCTGAATACCATGTGACCGGAGAAGCCCGCGTAAACGATGAACCGCTGACGCTGACGGCTAAGGCGAAAGCCTACGGAATCAGGTTGCAGCCTCAAACCAGCCCGACGATCCCCCCAAGCGTCGATTGGCAGGGCGAACTGCGCCGCGCAGATGGCAGCCTGTACGCCAAGATCAACGGCTCACATGGGGCCAAAAGTACAAACTTGCTTTTCGCTCTGGAACTGGAAGGCAAGGATCAGGATTTCTCTTATGGCGGCGAACTGAAACGCTGATCCAATACACCAGAAGGCCGCTGAGACCAGATCGCTCAGCGGCCTTTGCGTCTCCCCTGCTTACGCCAACTGTTCGCCCAAGAAAGCCATCAGCCCCTTGATGTAGTCGCGGTCAAAGCGGAATTCGACCCCTGCTGCGCGGTACAACTCCGGGTTGGGGGCCGTGCTGCCGAGGCGCAGGGCGGCTTTGTACTTGGTGAGGGCCGCCGCCGGGTCAAGCCGCGCCTGCTGCCAGATGCCCACCGCCGCGAGGTAGCACATGGCGTATTCGATGTAATAAAAGGGCGCACGGAAGATGTGGTAATACTGCCAGCCCTTGGCACGAATCTCCTCATCCAGGCCGTCCCAGTTGATAAAGGGGTGGAAGGTGCGGTCGAGTTCCAGCCACTTGCTGTCCAAATCGGCAATGGTCAGATCGGCGGGAGAATCGGCATACAGCCAGTGCTGAAAAGCGTCCATCTGCGCGGCCCACGGCAAAAAGGCCACCACGCCCTCCAACTGCTTGGCACGGTAACGGCCCAATTCTTCGGGCGTCAGGGCGTGGCCCAGATGATCGAGCGTCAGGAATTCCATCGCCATGCTGGGGATTTCCACGAACTCGATCGGACTCCAGCGGTTCCACAGCAGCGGTTGGGCATCGCCACTGTAAAAACCGTGGAAGGCGTGCCCGACCTCGTGAAACAGCACGCGCACGTCTTCGCCCGTACCCACCACATTCATCAGCACAAACGGCTGATTTTCCACCGGGAAATATTCGCAGTAGGCGTGAGACATCTTGCCGGGGCGCGATTCGAGGTCCAGCAGACCGCCGCGCATAGAGCGGAAGCGTGCGCCCAGATCGGCGTCCAGCGAGTCGAAGGCGGTCTGGGCCAGGGCTTCAAGTTCCGCACCAGTGGCAAAGGGCTTCAGCGGAGCGCGTCCTTCTGGATCAAGCAGATTGTTGCGGTTGTAATCCCACGGGCGCACGGTGTCGAGGCCCAATTTGGCGGCAATATCAGCCATCATGCGGGTCGTCAGGGGCACCACTTCCTCGCGCACAGCCTCATGGAAATCGAGGCTGTCGGCGGGGGTGTAATCCACGCGGTCGAGACGCTTCCACATATAGTCGCGGAAATTGGCCAGATCGGCGTTGAGGGCGAGCTGCTGGCGCGTGGCGATCAGTTCCAACATCAACGTGTCGAGGTCGGGGGCCACCTCCAGATTGCTGGCCGCCACTGCCCGCCAAGCGGTTTCACGGGCGGCGCGGTCGGGGTCGTCCAGTTTGGCTTTGGCCTGAGGCACGGTCACGCTTTCGCCGTCCAGCGTCACCGTCTGGTTGCCGGTAATCACACCATGCCGCGACATCTGCTGCTCGTGCGTGGTTCCCAGGTCCACGTTCGCCTCACGGAACAGGGCCGCAGCGTCGCGGAATCGGCGGTAATTGAGGGCAAAATCGGGGGCGGGCACGTAACCGGGCACGGCCAGCAGTTTTTCGGTCAGGGCCTGCTCGGTCCGTTGTACGCCGGGAATCACGTCCTGCACAAACGCCTGGAACCGGGCCTGAATCGCCTCGTCATCGGTGTGCAGGTCGGCATGCGTGGACAGTTTTGAACGCGCCTGCGTCAGGTCGGCGTCCACGGCGCTCCACTGCGCCAGCCAGGCAGGAACGCGGTCTGCGGTCAGTTCGGCGTCCTGCAAAGCCTGATAGCGGGGCGCGAACGTCTCCCAACGGGTTTGGTCTTCGGAGACGGCCAGAATGCGTTCTACAGCCTCTAATTGTGCGGTCATGACGCCCAGTGTAGCGGGCAGGCGCGGGCTGGACATAGGCCAAATGAGCGGTGTGGGTTTAGAGTCGCGGCGGTAAATCAAAGCGTTGAATCAGGAACTCTACGACTTGTTCCATACCCGGCCAATATGAAATTAGATCAACCACATCGCCCGCGTTCTCTTTGGTGAGGTAGCCCCAAACGAGAGTCTCCGTGTGGCCGTCTAAATACTGCTTCTCCCAGCCCTGCTCAAAAAAGTAACCGTAAAGCACAATGCGGTATCCATCGTACTCATGATCATCCCAGTCATCAGAGTTTTTGACGCCCTTCCTGCACAAGACGTAGCCCACTGTTTCTTCGTAGAGGTGGCCCTCTGGCCTATCCTGCATATCCTTTATTAGATTGTAGGAGAAGTTATTTAATGTCTTGC
>JAQBPF010000437.1 GCA_028287665.1 Deinococcus sp.
CGTCGGATTGGCTCTGGGCGGCGTGCCTGCCAATGCCTGGGCACGTCTGAGCGTCACCAACACCAGCATTACCCGCGTGCTGCTGGGCCACAACAGCGGCACCCTGCTGGGCTTCAACGACGACGCACATCTGGAGGATTTGATCGAGGCCACCGAAGCCGACGACGTGCTGGGGCAAGCGCCGTGAGGTCCCGGACCGTGGCCGATGAAGCGTGGAACGTGACTCACCCCTCTGGCCCGTTCGGAAGCTGACCATGTCTGCCCCCGACCCACACTCCGCGACCCACACTCCGCCCCCCTCCCTCGAATCGCGCTTCCGCTCTGGCGACCTCCGCGCCCTCTCCCGCGCCGTGACACTGGCCGAGGCTGGCCTTCCCGCGGCGCGGCCCCTGCTGCGGGCGGCGCGGGAACAGGCGGCACAGAACCCCGGCATCGTGCTGGGCATTACGGGCAGCCCCGGCAGTGGCAAAAGCACCCTCACCGACGCCCTGATCGCCCATCTGCGGGCTCTGGGGCAGCGGGTGGCGGTGGTGGCCGTGGACCCCAGCAGTCCCTATTCGGGCGGCGCAATTCTGGGCGACCGGATTCGGATGCTGCGCCACCATGCCGACGAGGGTGTGTTTGTGCGCTCGCTGGCCAGCCGGGGGGCGCTGGGCGGCCTGTCTGCACGCACCATGCAGGTGCTGGCGCTGCTGGAAGGCGCGGGCTTCGACTGGGTCATTCTGGAAACGGTGGGCGTGGGCCAATCGGAGGTGGATGTGGCCTCGGCCTGCGACCATACGCTGCTGGTGCTGACCCCGGCGGGCGGCGACGGCGTGCAGGCCTTCAAGGCGGGCATCATGGAAATTGCCGACGTGATTGCCGTGAACAAGGCCGATCTGCCGGGTGCCGACCGCACCGTGCGCGAATTGATGGCCGCGCAGGGCCTCGGCGCACATGACGAACACACCTGGTTTGCACCCATCCACAAAACAATTGCCGGGGCAGGGCAGGGAGTGGCCGAACTGGTGGCGGCTGTGCTGGCCCACCGTGCCCACCTGGGTGCGGCAGGCCTGAGCGAACGCCGGACCCGCCGCGCCGAATTCGAGGTTCGCTCGCTGGTGCAGGAGCGCCTGCTGCGCCGTGCCCGTGACACCAGCGCCGATCTGTACGCCCGTGTAGCACGCGGAGAACTGGACGCTGACGCTGCGGCAGATGCCTTGCTGGGCGGTGTGGCCCCGTGAAGGCCCGCCAACTCGCCCCGCTTCTCTTCGCCTTCCTGATCGTGCAGCGGCTCCTGGAACTGCGGCTGGCCCGTGCCAACGAACGCTGGGCGCGGCAACAGGGCGCGGTGGAATACGGGCGGGAGCACTACCCGCTCTTTTTTGTCCTGCACCCCACCTGGATGCTGGCCCTGCTGCGAGAGGGCCGCAGGTCGGGCGGGCGGGTGCAGTGGCCGATGCTCGCTCTGTTTGTGTTGGCCCAACCTCTACGCTACTGGGTCATTCGCACGCTGGGCCGCTACTGGAATACCCGAATCCTGATCGTACCGGGCGGAAAGCGCGTCACAGGCGGGCCATTCCGCCTGATACCGCATCCCAATTACGCGGTGGTGGCCCTGGAAATCGCAGCTGCGCCGCTGGCCGTGGGGGCCTGGCGAACCGCTACCGCGTACACCGTTCTCAATGCGGCTCTGCTGTTGCTGGTCCGGCTTCCTGCCGAAAATGCGGCCCTCAAGGCCTACCAGACGGAAGGCCAACAGCCCACTGCGTAGTCAACGTCTTGCCCGAATGGTGAGGCCGGTCTTCAGTGGGCCATACTCTGCGGCGTGCGGCGCTCAAAAACCAGGCCCACAGGTGTATCGGCCAGTTGAACTGCCGACACCACGGCGACGTCGTGCAATTCCAGGCGGATGCGGCCCGCCGCGTTGGTGCGCTCTACGGCGGCCACCACGGCAATCACGCGGATGCCTTTGGCGGCACACAGCAGTATCGTTTCCAGCTCGGCCAGTCCGTCTGTCAGTTGTTCGGTCACGATCACGGCTTCCCCGGTCAACTGTTCAGCAGCAGCAGTCATGGACCAGTGCCCGTTGTGGGCCTGCCGCGTCACGGTGAGCTGAGGCACGCCACGCGTGCGGGCCAACAACACCGCCAGATTCTCAGCGCAGGGCAGGGCAACAATCAGGTCAAATTCGGGCAACAACGCACCAAAACGTCCTGCCACTTCCGTCCATTCGCGGGCTTGCAGACCTGCCAGACGTGCCCGCACTCTCTCCTCAGAGGGCAGGGCAGTCGCAATCACTTCTCTGAACTTCAGAGCCATACCCCTAGGTTACGCCCCCACAGTCTTTATACATCGTGCACGTAATTTAGAGCATCGGTCAGAAAAAGGGTGCTGGTTTGCCTAACCCGGTTCACCTCTCCGGCAGATCAACGCCCAGGCAGGAGGCACACAACGACCTGAACTGGACCGAAGCTCAGAGCAGAAAGGCAAGCTTGGGGCGTGCTGGGCGCAGTGGCCCGCACTACTGGACAGCACCAGGGGAAGGGCCGCACGGGGTGGCGCACAAGGGGAGTAGGGTGCAGCCTATGCAGGCTCCCGTTCCTCAGCCCCCTGGACCTTCATCTTCTGCGGCTCCCCTGTCTTCCTCACCCGGAACCGATGCCGGTCCTCCCACCGCGCATGGACTGGCCCAAACCATGACCCGGCAGGCCACTGCTGTTGCACTGGCCGTGACTGCGGGGCATTTTATCAACGACGCTTACGGGGCCATGCTCACGCCCCTGACTCCGGCGCTGCAAAGCAAATTTGGGGTCAGCATCGCCGCCGTGACCCTGCTGTCCAGCGTCTTTTCGCTCACCAGCAGCGTGATGCAGCCGCTTCTGGGCATCGTGGGAGAGAGGCTGGACCGCCGTTACGCCGCTGCCCTCGGCCCCCTGATGACGGGGATCGGCCTGACGCTGATGGGCTTCGTGCCGTGGTTCGGTGCGCTGGTGCTGCTGGTGGCGGTGGCTGGCTTTGGCAGCGGCTTCTTTCACCCGGCGGGGGCGGCCTATGTGGCCCAGAACAGCCCCCCCGACAAGCGCGGTCTGTGGGCCAGCATTTTTAGTGCGGGCGGCACGGGCGGCATGGCGCTGGGACCTGTCTTTGCGGGCGTGGGCCTCACGCATCTGCCGTGGTTCGCCCTGATCGGCGCGGTGATTGCGGCCATTACTTTTGCGGTCACCCCTTCCGGCAAACAGAGCAGCAAGCGCGTGGGAGCCGCCGAGTACCTGCGGATTTTCCGGGGGCCAATCGTGTGGCTGTGGGGCATGGCGGTGCTGCGGTCGCTGGCCAGCATGGGTTACAACGCCATGTTGCCTTTTATGCTGCTGGCACGCGGCTTTGGGGCGCGGGAAGTGGCGATTACGCTGGCCGTGTACGCCGTCGCCAGTGCCATCGGCGGCATCGTTGGTGGGCGCATCAGTGACCGTGTTGGGCGGGTGCCTGTACTGCGGGCTGCCATCCTCACCACCATTCCTTTCTTTGCCATCCTGATTCTCAGCAGTCCGGCCAACTGGTGGTTTTACCCCCTGACTTTTGTGGTGGGGGCCGCCGTGAACGCCAGCATTCCGGTGGGGGTGGTCACGGCGCAGGAATACGCGCCGGGTCATGTGGCGGTGGCCAGTTCCATCATGATGGGCTTTTCGTGGGGATTTGCGGGCCTGCTGATTTTCCTGGTCGGCGCGTTGGCCGATGCCACCAGCCCGACCATTGCTGCCCTTGCCAGTCTCAGCCTGCTGATTCCCAGCGCGCTGATTGCCTACAGGCTGCCAGAGCCGGAGCGGGCAGCGTTCAGATAAGGTTCGGCAGACAGAATAGAGCGGGAAGGGCCAAACCAACTTCTGGGGTTCGGCCTTTCCCGCTTACCCACCCGCGCCCAACTTGCCCAGCCACACGCCCACGCCAAACACCACCGCGCCGCCCACGATCACCTGAAAAATAGTTTGACGCAGCGGGCTGTGCATATAGCGCCAGCGGATCAGGGCAATGACCAGCAGTTCCACGATGACCACCACGTAGGCCAGCGTGAGCGCCGTTTGCAGGTCGGGAATCAGAAAGGGGAGAGTATGCAGCATGCCGCCCAGGATGGTGGCCGCGCCCGTGATGGCTCCGCGTGCGATGGGTTTGCCGCGTCCGCTGACCTCGCCGTCGTCGCTGAGTGCCTCGGCCAGCCCCATGCTGATGCCCGCGCCCACACTGGCTGCCAGTCCCACCCAGAAGGCGTCCAGCGGCTTGCCGGTCAGCCCGGCGGTGGCAAAGATGGGGGCCAACGTACTCACGCTGCCGTCCATCAGCCCCAGCAGGGCAGGCTGCACCTTCTGCAAAATAAACGCCTGATCATGCGCGGCGGTCTGAACGGGCGGGGCCGCAGATGGGGCAGAGGTGTGGACATCGGAGGGGGCATCAGGCAT
>JAQBPF010000511.1 GCA_028287665.1 Deinococcus sp.
GCGACGGTGCGCGATGGTCAAACCAGGACGTGACCTCCCCGGGAAGAAGGCCCGTCACCCCTCCGCAGTTGAAGGCCAGGGCGGAGTGTCAACGGAGCAGACCGAAAAGCCATGCGAAGGTGGATGCCGGTGAGTTCTTCCCCATTCACGCCCAGAGAGCGGTACAGGTCGAAGGTGCCGCGGGCCGCGCCCCGCCCGCGGCGTCGCAGCTCCTGGCACCTTCGACCTGGAAACCGGCGAGGTCGCCAAGGGCCAGCCGTCTGTGACGGCACCGCGCGGAGCACCTGAACCGGGCAGATCAGTCGCTGGTTGCTGCCTCCTGAACGTCGTCCCTCCTCCCACGCGCCCGCAGGTAGCCCCCAAGCGTGAGGAGGGCGGCGAACACGCCCAGCACGGCCACTGTCGGCGCGAGGCCCACCGCGCCCATCAGCACCGCGGCCAGACTCACCCCCACTGGGCGGAGGCCCTGACCGACCAGGATCCGGGCGCTGTACACCCGCCCGCGCACCTCCTCCGGCGTGAGCGTGGCGAACAGCGTCCCCACCATCACATTGAGAGGTCCGAAGCACAGACCCATCAGCAGCGCGAGGACGAGCGCCACCCCCAGCGAGGGAGCGTACGCCACGCCGATGATGCACAGCGCGGGACCGATGCAGCCCAGCGCGATCCAGTTCAGGGGGTGGTGGCTGGTGCGCCGCCCCATCCAGATCACCATGCCCAGTTCGGCCAGCGCCAGGACCGAGCCCAGCAGGCCGACCCCCAGCGCCCCGCGGTTGTCGGCCTTGACCCAGCCCAGGGCCGCGGGCAGCTCCACCCCCACCATCAGGCGATCAGCGATGCGGGGCAGGAAGACCGCGGTGTAGGGCTCCATGGCAAAGTTCACACTGGCCAGGCCCAGCAGCGTCGCCCACAGCGCGGGCCGCGCCAGGACGAACGCGAAGCCGAACCGGGTCCGGGCCCACCAGGCGGCCAGACCCTGCCCGCTGTCGTGGGCACGGGTCACCGCGGGAAAGCGGACCAGCGAGTAGGCGATCAGGGCCACGACGAAGGTGGCCGCGTTCACCCACATCACCCCGGGCGCCCCGATGCTCGCCACCAGGAAGCCGGCGCTGATGGGGGCGAGCAGGCCGCTGGTGGTCCAGGTGAGGTTGAACAGCGCCTGGATGCCCTGCAGCTGGTCGGCGGAGACGAAGGTGGGCAGGGAGGCCTGCTGCGCCGGGAAGATCACGCTGCCGGTGAAGCCGGTCAGGGCCGCGATGACCACCAGCATGGGGAAGGAGAGCAGGTCCAGGCCGTACAACAGTGGAATCAGGCTGATCCAGAGAGCGCTCAGGCCGTTGGCGATCTGCAGGATGCGGCGGCGGTCCCACACGTCGGTGAAGCTGGCCAGGCTGACGGTCCCGAGCAGCATCGCCGCCGTCCAGGCACCGATCACGGTGCCCGACAGCGCGGGCGAGTCCGGGTAGAGGCGGTACAGGAACCAGGCAAGGGCGATGAAGGTGAGGCCGTTGCCAAAAGCGTTGATGCTCTCGCCAATCCACAGGATCAGGATGCGGCGGTCGCGGAGCAGGGAGAACATAGCGGGACCTCAGGAGGAGTGACGGGTGACGCGGGCGCGGGCCCCAGGATACGCAGGGACCGCACCGCAGGCGTCCCGTGGTCCTGGACAGGCCAGCAGGAAGGGAAGCAGACCGGACGTCGGCCGCTGTGCTGAGCTGGGTCCTCGGCGACGCCGAGACCCAGGCCAAGAACAAGCCTGGGACCGCTCAGCTCGACCTGATCGCTGGCGTAACCACCGCCCAGCGCGCCTCGCTGGAACAGGAAGCGCAGGACCTCACTCGTCTGGGCCGCAGGACCGACGCGGCGAGCCGGGAACTCAGCATTCTCCAGGCGCTCCATGACGAAGTTACCCAGCTCCAGGCGCAGCAGAACGCAAAAAAAGCGGCCCTCCTGATGTCTGAGGCCGAACTCACAGACGTGATCAGGGCGGCCATCGCCGCCGGCGCCACGAACATCGGCGCCGTGATGAAGCGTCTCAAGGCCGGGGACGAAGGGCGTTACGACGGCAGCGTCGCGAGCCGCCTGGCCAAAGACGCCGTTGCCACCTGAGTCCACACCCGTCAGGCCGCGGCCCCTCCCGGAGGTCGCGGCTTTTCGGTGGCCCCGTGCTCCATCGGGGCCTGGCCGCTCCCCTGGCGGACGCGCTGCAAGAGGGCGCAGGCACCCTGCAGCGCGTCCGACTCTTCAGCCGGGGCCTGCTTCCCTTTGCTGCTGGTCCAGCGATCACCCCCTGAAGACCAGCGTGCGGCGTCACCCCCGCCAACAGGCCCCCTCTCCGGCCAGAGCGCGGGATGTTCCGGGCCGTTAACGCTCGACGTTGGGCGCGGGCTCCTCGACCGCCGCAGGCCCGCGGACGGCCCGGGGATCAGGCGCGGGGCGCGGCACCCGCGGCTGCGGGTTCGCCTCCAGGGCGGCCAGGACCAGTTCCACGGCGCGCTCCAGCTGCGGGTCGCGGCCCTGCGCGGCGAGCTTCGTGGTGAGCTCGACCTCCACGTCGGGCGCGACGCCCACGTTCTCCACCTCCCACTCGCCCTCCGGGCTGAAGATGGCCAGACGCGGCGACGTGAGCATGCCGCCGTCAATGAGGGGTGGGTAGTCATAGATGCCGATCAGGCCCCCCCAGGTGCGCTTCCCGACGATGGGACCCAGACCGCGCCGCCGGAAGAAGTGCGGCAGGGCGTCCCCGCCGGAACCGGCGAGTTCGTTGATGACCATGGCCTTGGGACCGAAGATCGAGGCGTTGGGTGACGCGAAGGGGCGGCCCTCGCGCGTGGCCCACAGGCTCAGCAGGGGCCGGTCGAGCAGGTCCACCACGTAGTCCGCGACGGAGCCCCCCCCGTTGAAGCGCTCGTCGAGCACGACGGCCTGCCGGTCGAGTTGCGAGAAGTAGTACCGGTTGAACGCCTCGTACCCGGCGCGGGCTGTGTCGGCCATGTAGACGTACGCGACGCGCCCCCCGGACAGCTCGTCCACGCGGCGGCGGTTCTCCTCGATCCAGGCCCGCAGCCGCAGCCGTCGCTCGTCACCCACCGGACGCACGGTGACCGTGCGCGCGTCGGCCTCGTCCGGGGTGGGGCTCACGCGCAGCTCGGTGACACGCTCGGCCGTCTGCTCGAACAGGGCATGGACGCTATCTGAGGCCCGCAGCGGCCGGCCGTTCACCGCCAGCAGGTATTCGCCTTCCCGGACATTCACCCCGGGTTCGGTCAGGGGCGCGCGCAGGTCCGGGTTCCAGTTGAG
>JAQBPF010000524.1 GCA_028287665.1 Deinococcus sp.
GGTGACCGGAAGAGATGGGGCCACCGGGCGTGCACAGGTTGATTCAGGGGTGGATCGGCAGCACGTTTTAGCGTCTCCGCCGACCAAACACAAACCAGCCTGCGGCGGCAGCCAGGAAGCCTACGCCGACGTAACTCCAGAGGTTGGGGCCCGTCGCCTGGGGGCTCGTGACCGGCGTGTTGTAGTTGAGGCCGCTCAGTTCGCCGGTCTGAACGTTGTTGACCACCACGTTAGGTGTCACGGCATTGGCAATTCCGCTGACGGCTGTATAAATCAGCGCGTATTTGAGAATGTCGTAACCAATTCCCCGGCTACGGTAATAACTCTGTGGGTAGGGATAGTACCGCCCATTTTCCAGCTGATACGGATAGTTGCTGCTCTTGGCCGCGCTGTACGTGATGGCGCTGCGCGGCACGCCCGCCGGAAGCCGGACACTTTTCCAGCTGCTGAGCTGGGCGGAGGTCACTTTTGGGATGGCCGCCGTGTTGGGAGTGCGGGTGGGTGTGGCCGTGCTGCGCTGCGTGGTGGCGGGCGTGCGGGTGGCCGGAGTGGGGGCGCGGTACTGCGGGGCCGTGTTTTGAGGCGCCCGGTACTGTGGGGTTGGCGCCCGGTACTGGGGTGTGGGTGCCCGGTACTGCGGCGTTGGGGCGCGGTAGGTGCTGCCACTGCTGCGGCTGCCGCCAAAGCCGCCTCCAGAACGGCGTGCGGCATCGGCCACACCAGAGCCGAGTGCCAGCGTCACGAGGAGGGCGGCCATAGGAAGACGGAGAGACTTCATCACTCCAGGGTACGGGGTGGAGGGAGGCTGCGTTCCCGGATCGGGGCGGCGGGCGCTGTGTATGTAGGCCAGCTCAAGGCTGTGTCTGTACGCCAGCTCAAGGCTCAGTCTGTTCATCCGGTGGGCCAATCTGCTGGGTCGGTGGGGTGTGCCCGACTAGACCGCCTGGCCCTCCCAGCACGGGTCGGGGCGTACACTGCCCGGCATGAAGTTTTGCCGTGCGCCGTTTTTTTATTGGTTCGGGAGTCACCGGGCCTGACGTCGCATTGAAGTTTTCCCAGACCGCCCGGTCAAGCCACAAGCTTCCGGGCGGTTTTTCTTTCCGTCACTGTCATCCATCAGCGCTGTCGTTCAGAATCAGGAGGAGCCATGACCCCTATCAACCCTGCAGTCCCCACCAGCCCTACCCAGGCACCCACCATAGAAGCGGGCCGGACCGAGAACCTGAACGTGACGGGCTTTACGCCGCTGGTGACGCCCCGCACGCTCAAGGCCGCCCTGCCGCTCAGTGCCGCCGCCGAGCGCGTGGTGCTGGCAGGCCGCCGCGCCGCGCAGGACATCTTGCATGGCCGCGATGACCGTCTGCTGGTGGTGGTCGGCCCCTGCTCTGTCCATGATTTCGAGGGAGCCCTGGCCTACGCGCACCAACTGGCCGAACTGCGCGGGCGCGTGGCAGACCGCCTGGAGGTTCAGATGCGCGTGTACGTCGATAAACCGCGCACCACCGTGGGCTGGCGCGGCTACCTGATGGACCCCGATATGACGGGCGCAAACGACATCAACAAGGGCCTGCGCCTCACCCGTGACCTGATGATTCAGGTGTCGGAGTTGGGCCTGCCTGTGGCCACCGAACTGCTGGACCCCTTTGCGCCGCAGTACCTGTTTGACGCCGTGGCCTGGGCCTGTCTGGGCGCACGCACCACCGAATCTCAGACGCACCGGGTCATGGCCAGCGCAGTCAGCGCCCCGATGGGCTTTAAAAACGGCACCGGCGGCGGCCTGAAACTGGCGGTAGACGCCATCGTCGCGGCCCAGAACCCGCACGCCTTTTTTACCGTAGACGACGATGGGCAGGCCTGTATCGTGCACACGCGCGGCAACCCCGATGGGCACGTGATTTTGCGTGGAGGGCGCGGCGGGCCCAATTACGCGCCGCAATTTGTGAAGGAAGCTGCCGAGTTGATGCGGGCGGCCAAGCTGGAACCCGCCGTGATGGTGGACTGCTCTCATGCCAACAGCGGCTCTGACCATACCCGCCAAAGCCTGGTCTGGCGCGACGTGATGCAGCAGCGGATGGCGGGCCAGCAGGCCATTCGCGGCCTGATGATCGAAAGCAATATCAACCCTGGCAAGCAGAACATTCCCGCAGATCTGTCTGACCTTAAACCCGGTGTCAGCGTGACCGACGCCTGCATCGGCTGGGCCGAAACCGAGGCCCTGTTGCTGGAAGCCCACGCCCTTCTTGGGCGGGAAAAGGTCGGAGCGTAAGCTCAGGCTCGGCCACAGTCCAGGCTCGGCCACCTCCTTCTGAACTGGCAGGGAGCGCCCCCGGACCCTATCCAGTTCCTTCATTCGGGCAGCAATCGCACCTTCCGACGCCCACTCTGCCGTCAGACTGACCTGATGGCGAGGCGCACGGAAGGACAACACAAGATGGGTGGGGGGCGCAAACCGAGCGAACGGGCCTCCAAGGTCTGCGCGGCCTGCGGGTTGCCGTTCAGCTGGCGCAAAAAGTGGGAACGCGACTGGGACAACGTCAAATATTGTTCGGATCGCTGCCGGATGGCGGGCAAGGCCGCCGGAGCCACCACATGAGCCTCAGCGCCGTGAATCCGGCGTATGGGCTGGTCTGTATGACGGTGGGGCCAGAGGTGCGTTTCCGGACCATTACCCTCACGCGCTACCGGATGCTGAAGCCGGAAGAACGGGAAACCACGCTGCTTAACCTGTACGCCGACAATATTGTGCGGGTGCGGGCGGCGGCGGCATTCTGCGCGGCGCGGGGCATCCGGCTGTACCGCCTGAGCTCCAGCCTGTTTCCTCTGTCCGATCTGGTAGACGACGACACCGGCGCGGCGGTGCTGGACCACCTGAAGCCGCAACTGCTGGAGGCCGGACACGCCTTTGAGGATGCGGGCATTCGCGTCCTGATGCACCCCGAGCAGTTTATTGTGCTGAACAGTGACCGCCCGGAAGTGCGCGTGTCGAGTTTGCGTGCCATAGAAGCCCATGCCGGGGTGATGGACCGAATGGGATTCCAGCGCAGTCCCTGGAACCTGCTGTTGCTGCACGGCGGGAAGGGTGGACGCGGAGCCGAATTGGCCGCCCTGATTCCGGACCTGCCCGACGCGGTACGGCTGCGGCTGGCGCTGGAAAATGACGAACGTGCTTACGGCGTGGATGAGCTGTGGCCCATCTGCCAACACACGGGCGTGCCGCTGGTGTTCGATGCCCACCATCACGTTGTTCACGACAGTCTGCCCGACCTGGATCATCCCAGTGTGCGCCAGTGGACCCTGGCGGCCCGCGAGACCTGGACGCCGCCCGAGTGGCAGGTGGTGCACCTGAGCAACGGCATAGACGGCCCCCAGGACCGCCGCCACAGCCACCTGATTTCGCACCTGCCCACCGCCTACGCCGATGTGCCGTGGATTGAGGTGGAGGCCAAGGGCAAAGAGGAAGCGGTGGCGGCGCTGATGGGCACAGCCTAGGACCGCGCCTGAGTGCGTCTGCCTGCGCCAGATGGCTGGTTGCCCCCAGCAGCACGCACGCTAGAGTGCCCGTCTATGACCAAACCTCTGGCGGGCAAGTCGGCACTGGTGACCGGAGCGAGTCGGGGTGTGGGGCGCGGGGTGGCCCTGAGTCTGGGGGAGGCGGGGGCCACTGTGTACATCACGGGCCGCACCCTGCGGGGCAGCCACCCCGACATGCCTTTTCTGGGCGGCAATCTGGAAGATACCGCCGCAGAGGTCACGCGCCTGGGCGGCCTGGGAATTGCGCTGCAATGCGATCACCGCGACGATGACCAGACCCGCGCCGCCGTGCAGCAGATTCGGGGACAGCACGGGCAACTGGACATTCTGGTCAACAATGTCTGGGGCGGATACGAAGGGCTGCACGTCTGGGACGAGCGCGGCCAGACCTGGAACGCGCCGTTCTGGGAACAGCCTCTCCAGATCTGGGATGAAATGTTTGCGGGCGGCGTGCGGGCGCATTACGTCACCACCTCGTTGTGTGCGCCTCTGCTGATTCAGGCGCGGGGCGTGGTGGTCAACAT
The DNA here is from genome assembly GCA_028287665.1 of Deinococcus sp. Lineage (GTDB taxonomy): Bacteria > Deinococcota > Deinococci > Deinococcales > Deinococcaceae > Deinococcus. Next base: position 4,056 of record JAQBPF010000524.1, read on the forward strand.
TTCCTTTTTTGCGGCCATGCGCCACCGCGAGCAGGAGAATGTGCCCTACTTTCTGGCCAAAAATGCCGATGACCAGATGAGCCGCGCCTTTGCCAACCACTTCCGGCCTCATCAGGTCACGTCTGTGGCTCTTTATCCCGGTCTGGTACGCACTGAAGCTGTGCTGCGGGCCCCGGCGGGCACCTTCGATTTCAGCAACTCCGAGTCCCCGCAGTTTGTGGGCCGGGCTGTGGCTGCCTTTGCCCAGGATCCCAACCGGTTTCAGCGTACCGGAGAAGTGCTGGTGGCCGCTGAACTCGGTCAGGAGTACGGATTCACCGATCTGGAAGGCCAGCGCCCTCAGTCTCTGCGCGCAGAGTTCGAATCGGTCTGAGGACTGGCCTCTGAATCCGTGGCCGCAACGGTGTTCGACCGTCGCCCTTTTCCCAGTTGCGCCCCCAGCCAGGCCCCCGCCGTATCAAAAAACCAATCGGTAATGCCCGCTTCCCGGTCGGGCACGAACGCCTGATGCACCTCGTCCAGCGCCCCGAACCACACGGCGATGACCCAGGCCGTCTGCCACCGCCCTGTGGCGCGGCTGAGGGCGAAGGCCAGCCCAAAATACGCCAGGAAATGGGCCACCCAGTCCAGCGGATGATGCAGCGGCGGCCCCGGCGTATCGCTCTCGGAGCTGAGCTTCCAGATCAGGGCCATGATCAGTACGGACGCTGCCCACCACAGGCCGCGCCACGCGGGCCGAGCCGAAACGGTCATGGGGTCAACGGGTGCTGCACCAGTTCGATCAGCGTGCCCGCGCCCCACTTGGGATGAAGAAAGGCCACCCGTGTTCCGGCCCGGCCCGGCGTCGGCGTCTCCTGCAAAAAGCGGGCCCCCAAGGCCTTCAGCCGCGCCATTTCGCTGTCCAGATCGGCCACGCGGTAGGCGGTATGGTGCAGCCCCGCGCCGCGCCGCGCCAGGAAAGCCGCAACCGGGCTGTCTTCACGGGTGGGGGCGAGCAGTTCGATCAGGGTCTGGCCCGCCACAAAGGCCCGCACCCGGACCCCCTGTGACGTGACTTCTTCATCTGGTCCCTCGGGCAGGAGGCCCAGCGCGAGATAAGGCTGGCTGCCTTCTTCGAGGTCAGGCGTGGCAATCGCCACATGGTCCAGCGTGAGGTGCTCTGGCAGCAGAGGACGGGGCGCAGAAGCGTGCAGCATAGGTACGCAGACTAGAGCATCTGACCAAAAAAGGCCTGCTGTTGAAGGTAAGGGGAGCAAAGAACGCCGCCCGACGTGACCTGACATAGAAGCTGACCAGCACGCCGCCCGTCAGTATCCGACTGCGGACACCTCGCGGTTGGCCTTGCGTTCACGTTTGTGGGCATACATGCGTTGGTCGGCCGTTCGGAGGGCCGATGTGGCGTCGGGGGCGTCGTGCGGCACACTGGCGAGGCCGACGCTGGCACTGGCCGGATAGCCAGCGTCGCGCACATGGACGGCGGCCTGCGCCACCAATCTCAGCAGCTCTTCTTCTGCGCCTCCCTGTAGGTGCAGCAGGGCATATTCGTCGCCGCCCAGACGGTAGGCACTGGAAGCAGGGCAGCGCAACTGGCGGGCAAATTCCCGCAGCAACATGTCACCGCTGGCATGGCCCAGAGTATCGTTGATGCGCTTCATGCCGTCCAGATCGATAATCGCCACCGTGTAAGGCTGCCCCGACTGTGCGGCCTCGTCCAGCGCCATATCCAGAGCGCGGCGGTTGCCCAGCCCAGTGAGGGCGTCGGTCAGGGCGGCCCGCTCCAGGGTCTGCACATGCCCCGTGCGCTCCAGAACCACCTGAACGGTATGCGCGGCGGCTTCCAGCAGGGTGCGTTCTTCCGGCGTCCAGGGGCCGGAGTCTCCAAAACGGGCCAACGCCAGCACAAAGGTCTGGTCATGCGAGACGTGAAAGAGACGCAGCCACGCCGCCTGCTGTACGCCTGCCCGAATCAGGTCGGCGGAGGCGTGCGCGGAGCCAGGATAATGATCAATAAAGAGGTTGTGCTGCTCCAAGGTTTCACTGGTTGTGGGCGTTCCATTCAGGAGGTGCGTGTGCAGGAGACGCAGGTGCTCTTGCCCCCGGCTGCTGGTCAGCTCCTGCATGATGCTGATTCCGGTGGGCGTCACATGCAGCAGGCCAAACCAATCGAAAGCCAGCCGGTCTTTCAGGATCAGTATGGCCTGATGGGCGGTGTCCTCGGCCGTCAGGGGACGCTGCATCAGTTGGGCCAGATCGCGCAGGGTAGAGGCCTGATCGCGGGCCAGCGTCAGTTCGCGGGTACTGGACCGCAGCGCCAGTTCGTCCATCACCACTTCAGCCAGCGCCGCCATCACTTCCAGTTCCCTGGCCCCGAAATGCCGCACCTGATGGTCCAGTACGCACAGGGTGCCGAGGCTCAGGCCTTCCTCGGTTTTGAGGGGCACGCCCGCATAGGTGTGCAGGCCGGGGCCAGTGGGGGGGCTGGCGGCCATCGTTGCGGCAAAGCGGGTGTCCTGGGCCATGTCGTCGATGATCATGGCCTCGCCGCCCTCGACCACCCAGTCGCACGGAGCAAACCCGCGTGGCACGCTGCCTGGGGGCATCCCGTGACAGGCTTTGGCCCACTGCCGCGTGGCGTCCATAAAGTTGATTGCCGCGTAAGGCACGTCCAGCACCCGCGCCACCAGCGCCGTAATTCGGTCAAACCCCGCTTCCGGGGGCGTGTCCAGAATTTGCAGGCGGGCCAGCTCAATCAGCCGGTCTTGCTCAGAGGAGGGGGAGGATGTGACACCCGGGCAGTGTAGCCATCCGACTCCAACGGTCCTCTGACGGTCAGCCCCCTGGTCTTTCGTAAAGATCCAGCTGGCCAGATCAGCAGATAACCTTTTGAACAGCGTTCTCAGCGTCCGTCAGCCCTGACTGACTTGTCATTACGGCTCTGCTGAAGTCAGAGAGATTCTCTCCTGTTCTGACAGATTTCTGTTTTAATCGCCCTCCCAGCCGTCTTCATCCACAGGCTTCAGCTTGGGCAGGGTGGTGTAGATGCCGGGGTCGCTCGGATTGCTGGCGGCGATCAGGCGGCCTATTTCTTCGGCGTCGGGTTCGGCCAGCACGCGCACAAAGTCAGAGGAATTCAGCACCGTTTCACGCACGGGCCAGTTGCGCTCCTGCGCCCAGCGCACCAATTCGGCCAGCGCCTCTGCACCGGGGCGGCCATAGCGCGGGCCAAACGCGGGGGCGGCGATGACGGCTTGCCCGTTCTGGACGATCAGCGCCGCATACGCCGCGTTCAGGCGGTCGCCCTGACGGTCGGTGACCAGAATCAGACGGCCACCGGCCCGCGCCGCGCCCTCCAGGTGGGCCTGCACCGCGCCCCACGTTTCCTGCGGCGCACCGGGCACGCCCAGCGGGTCAGAGACTTGCAGGTCTGTGGGTGAACGGTGGGTGGGCTGCATAGAAGCAGTGTAGCGGCGCGGGAGCCAGCAGATGAGCCAGCATGCTTATGAACCGTATTTATGGGCGGCAGGCGCACTGGGGCGCTATCTTGCTCTCATGAAGCAGAAACTTGTCACATTGGTCGCGCAGGCGCGGGGCGGGCGCGTGGTTCGCACGCCATTTCTGGACGGCGATGAGATAGACCGCCGCCTGCTGCAAGACGACGAGGTACGCCACAAGATCGCGGGCGGCTTTCCCGATGCGCGGCGCGTGATCCTGACGATCTATCCGGCCCATATTCCGGACGTGGACAGCGGCATCACCGTGCTGCGCGTGATGCCCGAAGAAGCCGCGCCCGTGTGGGACGTGCAGGACCTGACCGTGCAACTGCGGAAGCTGGAGCTGAACGAAGACCAGATCGGGGATGTGCGCGAGGACCGGGGCGCGTTCCTGATTGCCGCCACGGGCAAGGCCGCGCAGGCTCTGGCCGCCCTGACCGAACTCGGCGGGCGCGGCCTGGACGTGGAAGATGTGGGCGAGAGCGCGGGCAAAAGCAGCCGCGTGCGCGAAGTCGTGGTGCCGTCTATGCGCGTGGATGTGGTGGGCGCCAAAGGCTTCGGCGTGAGCCGCGCCTACTTTCAGCAGGGCATAG
>JAQBPF010000010.1 GCA_028287665.1 Deinococcus sp.
GCGCTCGGGGTGGCGCAGGAATTCGACGACTTCTTGCAGGTCCTGCTTGGCCTCGTCGCAGCCTGCCACGTCGGCAAAGGTCTGCTTGATCTGGCCCTCGGCGATCACCGCCGCTTTGGATTTCCCAAATTGACTCGCCGCATTGCCTCCGCCCTGCGCGCCCCGCAACGAGCGCCACAGCACCAGCAAAATCAGGCCAGTCAGAATCAGGGGAAGGACCTGGCCGATCCAGCCAAAAGGCGACCCGCCCGCCGTGACGCGCAGGGGCACGCCTGCCGCCCGAATGCGGTTGAGCGTGACGGCGTCGGGCGGCACCACCACTGAGCGGGGCCGCGACGCGCTGATAAAAGTCACGCTGGCATTGCCTGCTCCGTCCAGCGTGACCTGCGCCACGCGGCCAGCCTTCAGGTCTTCAAAAAAGCGGTTGGTCGAGTAGCCGCCTGCATTCAGAGAAGCATTGGTGGTGCCAGTCACGGGGGGCAGGGCCTTGTCCTGGGCGTGTGCGGAGGCCCCCAGTGGGCCAGCCAGCAGCAGGGTCAACAACGCTCGCCGTGCAGACAGCGGCGGAAACAACTGGGCGAGGGCGGGAGCCATACCCCATGCTACGCCGCGCCCCGCGTCTATATCCTATGAAAGCTGACCATTGCTCCGGGTTCTTCCCGGATCTGAGGCGCGTGCGCCAGAGACCCCCCCATCAACCTGACCCATTTTTCTCAGTTTTCATACCTGACATATTGGTCAGGCTCAGATTCCTGTCAGGCCCGGAAGGTAAACTGATCCTATGCGTAGCCTCCTTGTGCTTGGCGCACTCAGCCTGACCCTGAGTGCCTGTACCGTCAATGTTCGCCCCAACTTGGGCCTGAGTGGGAGCAGCAGCAACCTGATCACCAGCGTTCGTCCTGACCGGGGCGAGGGCGGCAACTATGTCGTGGGCGAAGCCCTGCGCCTCAGCGTGACTACCCGCACCGCCGGATACGTGACCCTGTTGGCCCTGAACCCCAACGGGGCGGCCACTGCACTGGTCCGTGACGCCTACGTGCAGGCTGGAACCACCACCTTCCCCCGCGCTCAGGACAACGTGACCTACAACGTGGCTGCCCCACGCGGTTTGCAGCGCGTGCGTGTGCTGTTTACCCGCGTGCGCCCCACCACCGACCTGGTGCTGGGCGGCGTATACGACGGCAACCGTTGGAACCGTGCCAGCAACGACTACCTGAACAACTACGCGCCCGCTGACCGGGATGTGCAGGAAACCTACCTGTACGTGCGCTAAAGCTCAGGTCTCAAGCCGCCTTCTGCAAGCCAGTCGCCCCGTGCGGCTGGTTTTTTCGTACTCTGCCCACATGACTGCCGATGTTCCGCTGACCTTCGAGGCTGCCCGCGCCCGTGTGGACGCCTATATTTCCCAGTTCAAGGAAGGCTATTTTCCGCCGCTGCTGATGCTGGCCCGCCTGACCGAAGAAACGGGCGAGATTGCCCGTGTGATTGCCCACCAGAACGGCAAAACGCCCAAGCCGGGGGAGGATGTGGGCGACCTGGAGTTGGAACTGGCCGACCTGCTCTTCGTGATGATCTGTATGGCCAACGAACGCGGCCTGAGCCTGGAGCGCGGCTTTGACCGCATGATGAGCAAGGTAGAAACGCGGGACGCGAACCGCTGGACCAAAAAGGAGACCCTATGACTGCTGCACCAGACCTCCGTTATCCCACCGGCCCCATGCCCACCCCGCTGACCCTGACGCCTGAAGCGCGGGCCGAGGCGGTGGCTGCCATCCGCGCCCTGCCTGCCGAATTGCGTGCGGCGGTGGCCGAGTTGGGGGAATCGCAACTCGATACGCCCTACCGGGAAGGTGGCTGGACGGCGCGGCAGGTGGTGCACCATGTGGCCGACAGCCATCTGAACGCCTATGCACGCATCAAGCTGGCCCTGACTGAAGTCAATCCGACCATCAAGCCCTATGAGCAGACCCTCTGGGCCGAGTTGCCTGATTCGCGCCTGCCCGCAGAAGTCAGCCTGAATCTGTTGGATTCGCTGCATGCCCGTATCGTGGCTGTGCTGGAGGGCGTGACCGGGGCAGACTGGGAACGTCAGTGGACGCACCCGGCGCAGGGCCGCACCTATACGCTGGATACGCTGGCCGCCATGTACGCCTGGCATGGCCGCCACCACACGGCTCACCTGAAACTGATCGGGAGTTAGGATGGACTGGCTCCGATTCCCAACTCTCCGCAACACCACCGGAGAGTCGTCCATCTCCGCCAGCCCAAACTTTTTGCTTCTCCTTCCAGTCGGGTTCGCCTCCGGCTCACCGCACTAGCATGCAGTACGACGAAACCCTGCACATTCCGGTCACGTTGCGTTCGGCGGGGGTGGTGGTCATCAATGCAGAGGGCGAAGTCTTGCTGGTGCGCGAAGGCAAACCGGACAGCCGGAACCTCTGGCACATCCCGGCGGGTGGGGTAGAGGAGAGCGAAAACCCCCAAGACGCCGCCGTGCGCGAGGCGTGGGAAGAAACGGGGTTACGCGTGCGGCCCATCAAGTTGCTGAATACCCTGCTGGGAAAAATGCCCGACGGAGTTCTCATCCTGCGGTTTGCATGGCTGGCCGAGGTGGTGGGGCC
>JAQBPF010000054.1 GCA_028287665.1 Deinococcus sp.
GCATAGGGTCACTTGTTCAGCTTCAGTGGACTTCAAGCTGCCCGGTCTGATTCAGCCGCAGCGTGTCTGCCTGAACAGGGCCGCGTCTCAGCAGACCAAAGCCGAACCCGGTCCACTTCCAGTAGCTCAGGGCCACGCTGGACGCAGACCGGCCCCGCCCATAGGTGGTATCCAGCGTGGCCAGCGTTCCATCCGGCAAAATGGCAATTGCCGTCACCGGTTGGAAGAGGGCGCTGCCCACCCACACTGTGCGGAACGTGCCGTCTGGCAAAGGTTTCAGCACCGCGATATGGGAACTGTAGCCCTGGGCATCCCGGTTCTGGGCAATGGGGGTCGGCCGCCTGGCCCAGCGGGCAATCGGCCAGTCCTGCCAGGGCCGCCAGACGCTCAGCACGCATTCCGCCGAACCATCCCCGGTCACGTCGGCAAAGGCACTGGACCGCACGTCCCAGGTCGGCGGGAGCCGGAGAGGTGGACAGAACTGCGTGGACGGCGCTGTGCCGCCCGCTGCGGCCCAGGACAGGCAGGCCAGAAAAGCGAACACGGCCCGGCGCTGCCTTCGGCCCGTGTGGAGGTCAGAGCGCTTGAACCCCCTGCCAGTCACGTCCCCAACCTCTGCTCCGGGCAGTCCGGCAGCCCCAGACGCGACAGCGCCTTGTGAAGGTCTGTGCCGCGGGCCAGCTCGACGCGTCCGGACCGGGTCAGGGTCGGGACGGCGCAGACCGACACCTCTGCACCTCTCAAGTGCACGCGCACCACCGCGCCCAGCCACGCGTCCGGGTACGGCTGATCGAACAGCAGGTTTCCGAGGCTGTACAGCACCAGGGTTTTCCCGAGGCGCTCGTGGCCCTGAAGGACGTGTGGTCCACTGCCCACGATCAGGGTGGCGCCCGCCTGGGCCAGCAGCCGCGCCTGGGTGCGTTGCCGGACAGCCGTGGCGTTGTACTCCGCGCCCCAGTGCGGCATCACGATCACCAGACGGGCTGTTCGTCGGGCAGCCCGCACCTGCGCCAGGGGGGGCGGTGAGCCGTTGTCGAGATACGCCAGCAGAGCCACGTTGACGCCCTGGAAGCTCTGAACCACAGGCTCTCTGGTCACGGGCGTCACCTTCTGCCCTTTCAGGATGCTGATGTTTTGGTCCCGTCCCCGCTGGCCGCCGTCAAGCGCGTGGTTGTTTTCCACACTCAGATGCGTGAAGGGGGTCAACGCCCGCACCGCCTCCAGTGGGGCACGCAGGTCGATTCCAGCCGTAACTTTTGGCCAGCTGGTCAGGGGGGACTCCAGGTTGGCCAGCACCAGGTCGCCCCGGAGAGCCTCCCGCACCGCGCCGAACGTGCCCGGCCAGTGGTGGTCATGCACCCTCGCCGTGCCGCGTGCCAAGTTGATGTCCCCGGCCAGTACCACCGTGAGGCCCGGGGGTTCCCGGCCGCCCGAGGTCAGCCCCAGCGCCAGCAGGAAAAGGCCTACTCTTTTGCCGAGGCGAAGGCGCCTCACTTCACCACGATGCCGTCCAGCCAGGAGTGCATGGGGGGAATCTGGCCGGTGTTCAGGCGGGTTTTCCAGGCCTCGTCGGTGAGGCGGTTGCTGCTGGGCACCGTGAATTCAAACTGGCTGTACACGCCCCCGTGCGCGACCTGCAGGCCACCCTTCCAGTCGGGCACCACGGCGTACAGGTCGTGGATGAAGCCGGTGCCCTCCTCCAGCGCCGAGGTGCCTGCGGTGGCCACGTCCGCGACCACGGCGGCCATGGCGTTTTCATCCAGCTGGCTGCTGTTGCCTTCCTCGCCCTCGGCGTCCGTACTGGACATCTTCATCTGCTCCAACCAGCCGCCGTAGAAGTGCAACCGGTCGTTGTCGTCGCGGGACAGGAGTTGGCCGCTCAACTGTGCAGTGGTGGCCTTCTTCAGCAGGGCCAGCATGTCGCGCAGTTCATCCAGGCGGTACTGCGCCTCCTGCGAGAGGAGGCCCTGACCCTGCAAGACGGTGCGGGTCAGCCGTTCCAGGTTGGCCAGTCTGGTCCACACCGCGGGATTGGGTTCCACGAAGGCACGGGGAAACCTGGGCTCCTCGCCGCCTGCGCCCATTTCGGCCATCACCTGTTTGGCATACAGAATGGTGTCGTGCTTCAACTCTGTCCAGGACCCCAGGGCGGTCAGGAGTTCCTTGCGCGTCCAGGCCGGTGTCCGCATGAAGGCGGGGTACCGGTCATCGCGCGGGTCCGGCTTTGCCAGGCCCTGCAGCGTGTAGAGCCAACCGCTGTACACGGTCGTGTTCCAGTCGGCGGGTTTCAGGGCCGCGAAGCTGGCGCGGACTTTGCTCATCTGCGCGTCGTAGTGGGCGTACTGACCTTCGCCCATACCCCGCAGGATGTTCAGGGCGGCGTCACTGCCCAGCCCAGCCAGCAGGTCCAGTCCTCTGGGCAGCAGACGCGGCTTGCTTTCGGTGCCGACCTCGCGGTACACCAGGCGCTGGAGGGCCGCCCCATCCAGCGTGAACCGCTGCCCCATCAGGCGGAAGCCCAGCGTCTCGCGCTCACGCACCTCCCTGCCCTCACCGGGCTTGGCGACCACGAACACGCTGTTGATCTGAGGCGGGGGCAACCTGAACAGGGCGTTCTGAAGGGCCTGCAGCGTCCCGGCGTCAGACAGTGGACGGAGGGGGCCGCCCGTCACCTGCTTCAGCGCCGCCGCGTACTGGCGGTAGTCCAGATCATCGCTCTTCCCCACCAGCAGGGCCGTCGAATCGTACAGCCGTGCCCAGAGTTTCTGCGCCTCGGCATTGTTCGCGATCAGGCGGGTGAGCAGGGCCGCAGTGCGCGTTTCGCTGGCGTTCTGGACACGCAGGTTGATGCGGCCCAGCCACATCATGCTGCGGAAATACCGCTTGAACGTCTCGCTGCGGGTGTAATGGCCGCGTGGCACGTACTGCGAATAATCCTCGACCATCTGGCTGGCACTGAAAATGCTGGACGGACTCAGGCCAGCGTGGGCATTGATGCTCCGGAGTTCGGCAGCCACCACCGGCTGCACGGAAGCGGGCACCGCCGCGGCCGGATCGATCAACTGTTGGGCCACCGCGAGGTAAGCCAACGCGTTCAGAGCGTCACGTTCCAGCGCCGTACCCCGCAGGCTGGCGTGCTGCCGGACCGCGTCTGCCACCAGCAGCGCCGTCATCCGCTTGAGGGCCGGAGCGAGCGACTGCCGTTCAAGGTCGCGGAGCACCTTGTCGAACACGAGGTGGTAGATGTGCAGCATGCTGTCGGTGGTCACGAAGACAGGCTGATCGGCGTAGCGGGCGGCCTCGTAAGCTGCGTCGAACTGCCGCCACTGGGCAGGCATGATCACAAAGCCGTTCCGGCTCAGGGCAGCTCTTTGCGCCGCGCTCCAGGCCGGGCGCTCCAGCGGCTGATCGACCTGCAGGATCTGCGGGTTACTCACTTTTCCCAAGTTGACGGGAAGCCTGTAGGAGGCCGCCTCCACGGAAGTGCAGACCACCAGAAAAGCCGCCGGAATCAGTCTGTGCATGCCCTTATTCATACCACCCACCGCTCAACGGTTGGAAGAAGTCGGACGGTTCCCTTCAATGGAGGTGTGCGCCTGTAATTTCCTCAGAGAGT
>JAQBPF010000056.1 GCA_028287665.1 Deinococcus sp.
GCATCAACCCTGCTGGCCTGTCCACGGCGCAGCTGAAGGTCGCCACCAGCATCTCTGATCTGCTGAAATTCGAGACTTTCGTGCAGCCCACTCAGCCGCCCTCTCAGCCGGGGGGCGAATTGGGCGACGGCTTCACCAAAACCCCCACCGATGGTGCGTGCCGTTTTACGCCCACCAACGCGCTGTTTGGGCAGATGCGTGGCGGCAACCTGGGCAGCATCACCACCATCAAGAATCAGGGACGGCGCGGCACCTGCATGGCGTTCGGCTTTGTGAGCGCCCTGGAAAGCCAGATTGCGCGGCGCATCAAGACCCGCTTTAATCTGTCGGAGCAGTACGCCTACTACTGGCTGCGCGGGGACGACGGCGTGCTGGGCGACGGCGCGGGCTGGGGCGACTACGACGACGCCGTGAGCCGCCAGCGCATGATTCCCACCGAGGTCCGCTGGAAGTACAACCCCAGCTACAGCCGTCAGACGCTGCCGGGGGGCGACAAGCCCATCACCCAGTTCAAAAACTCCTGCACCAATTATGCCGATCAGGCGTGCAGCGACACCACCGCGCAGGCTCAACTGGTCTGTCAGGGCAGCACCAACAACTGCGCCTGGAAGCCCGAATGGGAGATTCAGGAAAACGCCGCCTTCAATTTCCGGCCTACCAAAGGCAACGAAGTCTGGCACTCGCTGGGCACCCTGCCCTTCAATTCCACGCAGGTCACCCGCGAATACCGCCGCCTGATGATGAAAAAGATGCTGGACAGAGGCGATCAACTCGTTCTCGGCTTCGGCGTGGACGCGGCCTTCGACTCCATCGGCGCGGCAGGTACGCCCAACATGAACCTGATCGGCCAGAATTACCGGGGCGGCCACGCGGTTCACTTGGTGGGCTACGTCAACACCGGCAGCGTGACCATCAACAACGTCAAGGTCGGCCCCTTCATCAATCTCGGCAGCATGACCTTCCCCACGGGCGTCTGGATCATCAAGAATTCCTGGGGCTGCGGCTTTGGCGACGGCGGCTACGCCTACCTGCCCGATTCGTTCCTGGATCAGGAAACCAACGGCGTGTACAACCTGCCCAACAACGCCGTGACCTCGGATATGAGCAGCTTCTAGCCTTACCTGCTCAGGCCAGCCGGAAACGTGTCAACAACGTTTCCGGCTGGCCGATGACTTTGGGGCGGGGGAGAGGCGTTTCCGCTCCGGCTCAAGCTTCTGGCTCAAGCTTCTAGCGCTTCTCCAGTGCCAGCCCCACCAACCGTGTCACCAGTTCGCTGTAGCTTATGCCCGCTGCCTCGAACAATTTGGGATACATGGACGTGGTGGTAAATCCGGGCATGGTATTCACCTCGTTCAGCAGCAGCTCGCCCGTTTCCTGCACATAAAAGAAATCCACGCGGGCCAGTCCGGCACAGTCCAGCGCCCGGAAGGCGGTCAGGGCGATCTCCCGCACCCGCTCCGACACGGTGTCCGGCAGCGGAGCGGGAATATGCATGGTGGCGCGGCCCTCGGTGTATTTGGTGTCGTAATCGTAAAACTCAGCGTCAAACTGCAGCTCGCCTACCGGGCTGGCGATGGGCGTGTCATTGCCCAAAATGCCCACCTCGACCTCACGCGGCTTGTGGGTGGTCATGGCTTCCAGAATCACCCGTCGGTCAAGGCCAAAAGCGAGGCCGAGCGCGGTGTTCAGGTCAGCGGCGCTGTTGACCTTGCTGATGCCCACGCTGGAGCCCAGGTTGGCAGGCTTGACGAACAGCGGAAAGCCGAGATTGGCGGCCCGCGCCCGCACCAGATCGGGTCTGCTGCGCCATTCGTGCCGCAGGGCCAGCGCCCACGCCACCTGCGGTACGCCCGCCGAAGCCAGCACCTGCTTGGTCATCACTTTGTCCATGCTGACCGCCGACCCCAGCACACCGCTGCCCACAAACGGAATCCCGGCCAAGGTCAGAAGGCCCTGAATGGTGCCGTCCTCGCCCATCGGGCCATGCAACAACGGAAATACGGCGTCGTAGCCCTCGGCACTGGCCGCGCGGTGCAGCACCAGGTCGCCCCCATGAGGGCTGACCCCAGATTCCAGAGCAAGTGCCGTATCGGTGGGCGGGAGCCAGCGCCCCTGCTTGCTGATGACCACAGGTGTCACGTCAAACTGATCGCGGGGCAACGCAGCCAGCACACTCCGCGCACTCATCAAACTGACTTCATGTTCCCCGGATTGGCCGCCTGCCAGCAGCAAAATGCGCTTTTTCACGGGTCGCAGTATGGCACGCGGCGGTGAGGATGAGTACCGCACATCAGATGAGCAACGTACACACTGCACTCCCGAAAACGCTGTGCGGCACGGCAATATTTACATTTCCTTCAGCTGACCTGTTTTAGTTTAAAGACTCCTGCAAGACCTCACACATCCGCTACTTGGCCTACGCTATGATGCCGCACGACTTACCCCCACACCGGTGTTTGGAACAGATATTTTTGCGGCTCCCACGGGAGTTTTCTGTGCCAACCCACTGCCTTTCAGGAGGCCCAATGAAGAAACTGGCAATCCTCAGCACCCTGCTTATTGCAAGCTCCGCCTTTGCCGTTGCGCCCAAGGACACTTTCGTGTACCAGAGCAGCTCCGACATCCCCACCCTCGATCCCGGCGTCACCTATGACACGGCTTCCGGCGCCATCGTCGAGAACCTCTACGAAACCCTGCTGACCTACAAAGGGGCCAGCCTGACCCAACTGGAGCCCCTGCTCTCCACCAAGTGGACGATCAGCAACGGCGGCAAAACCTACACCTTCGATCTCCGCAAGAACGTCAAGTTCCACAGCGGTAACGCCATGACCTGCGCTGACGCCGAGTACTCCTTCGAGCGCAACCTGGTCACCAACAGCGCCGAGTCGGGCAACTGGTTCATCAGCGAGTCCTTGCTGGGCACGCAGGCCAACGCCAACGACGACAAGACCATCACCTGGGCCCGTATCGACAAGGCTGCAGAGTGCAACGCCGCCGGACAACTGGTGTTCACGCTGCCCAACGTCGATCCGGCCTTCCTGGCCAAGCTGGCCTACACTGGCCAGAGCATCGTAGACAGCAAGCAGGCCGTGAAGCTGGGCGAGTGGAGCGGTAAGGAAGCCGACTGGAAGACCTGGGTCGGCAAGGACCTGACCGACAGCGCCCTGAACAAAGCGCCGAGCGGCACGGGTGCGTACAAATTTGTGCGCCGCGACGCCAACACCTTCCTCGCCACGGCCTTCGACGGCTACTGGGGCAAGAAGCCAGCCATCAAGAACATCATCATCCAGAAGGTGCCTGAACTTGCGGCCCGCCAGCAGGCCTTCCTGCGCGGCGACGCTGACCTGATCGACGGCGCAGGGCGTGCCGTAGACGAAGTTCAGCTGAAAGGCAAGCCTGGCGTGGTCTGGATCGACGACCTGCCCAACACCGCCGCTGGCGCGCTGTTCATGAACCAGAAGATTGCTGATCCCAAGTTGCTGGGCAGCGGCAAGCTGGACGGCAAGGGCATTCCTGCCAACTTCTTCGGCGACGTGAACATCCGCCGCGCCTTCAGCTACGCCTTCAACTACCAGCAGTACATCACCGATGTCCAGAAGGGCAAGGGCAAACAGCGCACCATGTTGCTCCCCGACACCTTCCCTGGCTACAGCGGCAAGGTCAAGACCTACAAGTACGACGCGGCCCAGGCCAAGGCGTACTTCCAGAAGGCCTTCGGCGGACAGGTCTGGAAGAACGGCTTCACTCTGACGGCCAACTACCGCGCCTCCAGCGTACCCGGCCAGACCCAGATGGAAATCCTGAAGCGCAACATCGAAGCCCTGAACCCCAAGTTCAAGATCAACATTCAGGAAAAGCAGTGGAGCGAAATGCTGGCCGACTCCAAGAGCGGCAAGGAAGCCCTGATCTCGCTGGCATGGGCTCCTGACTACGCCGATCCTGATAACTTCATGTACACCTTCTACGCCAGCGACGGCTTTTACAGCCCCCGCGTGAACTGGAACAATGCCCAGGCCGACAAGTGGCTGAAGGCTGCCCGCCAGACCGTGAACACCGCCGAGCGTAACCGCCTGTACGGCCTCGTCGGCAACCTCGCCTACGAGCAGGCCCCCTTCGTGCTGATTCCTGCGGGCGTCAACTACAGCTTCTTCCGCGACAACCTCGTGGGCGCAAGCAAGGCCAACTACAACCCCATGATCTCTTTCCTGCCCGGTACGTACTGGAAGGAACTGAGCAAGAAGTAACCCTCTAAGTGAGGGCGGGGCAGCCCCAGTGCGTGGGCTGCCCCGTTTCTTTGGTTTGGGGTCTTCCCCGGTGCTGCTGCAAAGTCCGGTGCCTGCTTTGGGCAACTCACATCCGCTCCGGGCAGCCGAGGGGTAAAGATTCTCAGATCAGGCCGCATGCCGTATCTGAGAGTGTGGCAGCCTTACTGCTCTAAGGTGCGGTAGATTCTCCTGTGTTCTGGTGCTGATCCCTCCGGATGCACCGCTCCGTCACCTGACCAGAGCAGTTAGCCCAGTCAGGCCGTGTCCTTCTCCCCGTTCCTCTCCCTCCGAAAAGAGGCCCCGTTATGCTGAAGCTTCTATGTTGACCTTTATCGTCCGACGACTCCTTCAGGTACCACTGGTGATGCTGGTGCTGTCTATCCTGATCGTGGGTCTGACCCAGCTGCTTTCACCCGAGCAGCGGGCCGCGCCCTATATCCGCAGTGATCAACAATCGGCCCGTCTGGAGCAGATTATCCGTGAACGCGGCCTGGATCAGCCGTTCCCGATTCAGTACGCCAAGTGGCTCGGCAAGACCCTTCAGGGCGACCTGGGCTATTCCACGGCCAGCAGCAAAGACGTGATTCCGACCATTCAGGAACGCCTGCCCAATACCATCGAGCTGACCATCGTGACCGCGCTGCCGATTTTGCTGATCGGCATCTGGTTGGGAACCCTCAGCGCCCTGAACAAAGACAAGCTGATCGATCAGATTTTGCGGGTGCTGACCATCGTGGGCTACAGTCTGCCGACGTTTGTACTGGGCATCGTGTTGCTGGCGGTGTTTTACGGCTATCTGGGGTGGCTACCGGGTGCCGGGCAACTCAGTATCGTCAACGAGATTACCAAGGGCGACCTGACCCGCTATACCGGGTTGCTGAGCCTCGACGCCGCCCTCAACGGCCGCTGGGATATGGCCTGGGACGTGTTGCAGCACATGTTCCTGCCTGCCCTGACCCTCACCATCGTCAGTGTGACCACCATCATCAAGGTGATGCGGAACAACATGCTTGAGGCCCTCACCAGCGATTACGTGCGGACTGCGCGTGCCAAGGGGCTCTCCAGCCGCGTGGTGAACAACAAGCACGCCCGCCGCAACGCCCTGCTCAGCATCGTGACGCTGGGCGGCTTCCTGATCATCGGACTGATGTCGGGGTCACTGATCACCGAAACCATCTTTGCCTACCCCGGCGTGGGCCAGTGGGTCGTGCAGGCGGCCCTCCGCTTCGATCTGTCGGCGGTGCTGGGCTTTGCTCTTCTGTCGGCTCTGATCGTGGTGCTGGTCAGCACGGTGGTCGATATTCTGTACGGCGTGGTCGATCCCCGCGTGAGGTTTGACTGATATGACGACCCTTTCGACCAACCCCACCGCTGGCCGCAGCAAATGGCAACTGTTCTGGACCGGGCCAGCCGTTCGCAAGCTGCGCCGGAACCCGCTGGCCATCACTGGCCTTGTCATTACGCTGCTGTTCAGCCTGATGGCGCTGTTTGCCCCTCTGATCGCCAAACCCAGTGGCGACTGCCTGCGCGACCTGAATATTACGAATGCCAATCAGGTCTACAACCCGGCGGGTGGAGCCTTCTGGCGCTCTATTTTTGTGCCGCCCCGCAGCTGCTACAAAACGGAACGGCTGTCGTTCGCTCAGCAGCCCACGGTGCCCGGTGCCGACGCGCCCTTCGGCACAGTTAACGGCTACAACATCTTTTACGGCCTGATCTGGGGCACGCGCACCGCCCTCAAAATGTCGTTCATCATCGTGGCCATTACCCTGGCGATGGGTGTGGTCATCGGGGCCATCAGCGGGTACTACGGCGGCTGGGTCGACAACCTGATTCAGCGGTTCATTGACGTACTGTTTGCCCTTCCGTCTCTGATTCTGACGGTGGTGATCCTGACCATCTTGCGGGCCGGAAATCCGGGCGGTGATCCGACGCTGCCGATTATCGTGTCGTTCTGTATTGCGGGCTGGGCCGGATACGCCCGTGTGGTGCGCGGCGACGTGCTGCGAACCCGTCAGCTGGAATACGTGGATGCCGCCCGCAGCATGGGGGCCCGCGATATGCGCCTGATCCTGCAGCATGTGGTGCCCAACAGCGTGGCCAGCGTGCTGACCCTGGCGGTGCTGGACCTGGCCACCGTGCCCCTGAGCGTGGCGGCGTTGTCGTTCCTGGGCCTCGGCTTCGAGAGCGGCTACGCGGAATGGGGTCAGCTCGTCGAGTTCTCCCGTGCCTGGCTGAAGCCCGAATACTGGTACGTGCTGGCGTATCCCGCCGCCTTCATCATCACCTTCAGTCTCGCCTTCAACCTGTTTGGTGACGGCCTGCGTGACGCGCTCGATCCCA
>JAQBPF010000084.1 GCA_028287665.1 Deinococcus sp.
CGTGAAGGATTGACCCTGCTGGGCGTGGCGCTGGCCTTTGCCCTCACGTTTGCCGTGTGGGACGCACCGGGTGAATTTCAGTTTCTGAACGCACTGGCTCTGCTGCTAGCACTGGTCTTGGGGGCGGCGGTGTGGCGGCACACGGGGCTGGCCACCACCGCCACCGGGCGCATGACAGGCATGATCTTCACGGGCGGATTGCGGCTGGTCTACGGACCAGTTGCGCTGCTGGAACGCTTTCCATGGGGGCGGTTGCGGGGGAACCATTCCGGACGAGCGACGCCCTGGCTGACTGGCCTGCTGCTGACCGTACCCGTGCTGCTGGTTTTCGGCGGGCTGCTGGCGGGGGCCGATGGCGGTTTTGCCGACCTGATTTCCGGGCTGTGGCGCTGGAATCCAGAGAACTTAATAGAGGGCACGTTCAAGGTGCTGCTGTGGCTGGCGTTTGCGGGCGGCCTCGCGTACCCGGCGCTGATGGCCCTCTCCCCCACCCTGTTGGGTACGGCCCCCGAATCCACCGAAGAACGCGGCGGGCACCTGGGCCTGATCGAAACGGGCATGCCGCTGCTGGCGCTGGGAACCCTGTTCTTGGTGTTCCTGTTCACCCAACTCCCCTACTTTCTCAGCGGCGTGAGTCTGCCCGACGGGTTTACCTTTGCCGAATATGTGCGCCGGGGCTTTTCGGAGTTGCTGTGGGTGGCGTTGCTGACGCTGGGGCTGCTGCTGGCCGCCTACGGCCTCACGCGGCCAGAGGTGCGGGCGCAGGCCACCTACCGCCTGCTGAATCTGGCTGTGTTGCTGCCGCTGGCACTGGTGCTGGTCAGTGCGGCCAACCGATGGCGGCTGTACACGCTGGCGTATGGCCTGAGTGAAACCCGTGTGCTGGGGGCGGCGCTGTTGGTGTGGCTGGTACTGGCGCTGGCCTGGCTGGGCGTGTGCCTGTGGCGCGGTACGCTGCGGCGCTTTGCCTATCCGGCGTTGCTGGCAGGCTTTGGCACGTTGCTGATGGCTACCCTGATCAACCCCGGCGCACTTATTGCCCGCGTCAATGTGAGCCGCGAACTGGCTGCCGTGACCAACGTCACCCGCAGCACGCCTCAGCAGGCCAATGTGTGGACATTGATTCAACTGGGAGCCGACGCGGTACCGACTGTGGTGACGAACCTAGACACCCTCATCCTCTACTGTGCTTCAAGTGAGGTCTGCCTCGATTCCCGCGCTGCCGTGGTGAAGCGGCTGAAGGCAGACTACGGCCAACCACGTGATCCGCGAGTCTGGAACTTCAGTCAGGAACGGGCGCGGCGGGCAGTGCTTGGGCTTCCGGAGTGATCCAGGGGCGGTTCAGTTCATTTCCTTCAGCCGCTCCTGCCGCTCGACCGATACTGGCCAGGGGTCACGTCGCCACGGACTCTGCGGGTCTTCCAGCAGCCAGCGAACGCTTTTGGCATAGCGTTTCTGGCGGGGTCCGTCCATCAGGCCGCCTGATTTCCAGAACTCTGCCCCGGCCAGGAAACTGTGGCCGTATGCTTCCCAGTTGTCGAACGTTTCCTGGGCCAGAACCCGGCACTGCCGCAAAATCCGCCAGCATTCGGCCTGACTGAGATAGCCGAGCGCGTGGGCCTGCGCCGCCACATCCACGGCGCGGGCCAGATCAAAGGCCGCGCCGCCTGCCTCGCCCACCTGCGCTTCCCATCTGGTCACCACGCCCACTTCACGGGGCTTGCCTCTGGATTCTTCGCCTGCGGCCCAGGCCTGGCGCACCTGCAGATAGGGCAGGCGGTGGCCGCTGTCGATCAGCCAGGCCAGGGCACGCACGGCCCCCGCATGGTCGGTGATGTCCCAGCCCTCTTGCAGCGCCTTTCGCAGCTCGCTTTCCTGACCGGGCGGCGGGGTGAGGCGGTACAGAAATTCCAGGTCGCGGGCATCTTCCTCGTGGGGAAAAATGTCCAGCCAGAGTTCGGTGAAGGGGGCCCGGAGATTCAGGGCAAAACGTTCACCCGGAGAAAGGGCCGCCGAGGCTGCTTCGAAGCGGTGCAGGCGGGCCTGTGCCCTGGCCTGCTGTTCGGCAAGCTGCACGGCTTTGGCCGCGTCTTCCTCCGCCTTTGCTTCGGCAATCCCCTCGCGCGCGCCTTCGAGCATGGCCCGCCCCATCCAGATCAGCACCATCACCACCACGACCACGGCAACAGGGACCAGCAACCTCAACCATTCCATAAGCACCAAGCTACCCCGGCAACCGGAACGGGGCCCGATATGTTTCCGATAGTCTCTGGCTATGACTGCCAACGCTGCTGCCAACCCCATAGAACAGATGCGGGCTGCCCTGCAATCCACCGACCTGGACGGCTGGCTGATCTACGATTTTCAGGGGCTCAATCCCCATGCGGCGAAAGTGTTGGGCCTGCCCAGAGAGGCCTTCCTGACGCGCCGATTTTTTGTGTGGGTGCCCCGTGACGGTCAGCCGGTGCTGCTGCACAACCACATCGAGGGCGGCACCTGGGGAACGTTATCGGCAGGCTGGGGCGTGGAGCGGCGGGCCTTCGGGTCGCACGACCAACTGAATACGGCGCTGCGTGACGTGGTGGCCGGAAAGCGTGTGGCGATGGAATACAGCCCACTGGGGGCCGTGCCGTATGTCAGCCGTGTGGACGCCGGAACCGTGGAGCGCGTGCGGGCGGCGGGCGCAGAGGTAGAAAGTAGCGCCGATCTGCTGCAAGCCTTTCTGACCTGGAGTGCTGAGGATCTGGCCGCGCACGGGCGGGCCGTAGCCGTGCTGATGCAGGCCAAAGATGACGCCTACCGCCTGATGCACGAGCGCCTGAAAGCAGGCCAACCCGTCACCGAACTGGACGCGCAGGCTGTGATCGGGCAGGCGATTGAGGCGGCGGGCATGGTCAGCGGCCATCCCGTCAATGTCAGTTTTGGGGTGAATGCCGCCGACTCGCACTACGAGCCCAGCCCCGAACAACACGCCACCCTGGAGTGGGGCCAGTGCGTGCTGATCGACCTGTGGGCCCAGGAACCGGGCCGCCCCTACGCCGACGTGACGTGGGTGGGCTACGCAGGCCAGCCCTCTGACACCTATCTGGGTGCGTGGCAGGCGGTGGCCGCGGCACGGGATGCGGGCATAGCGCAACTGCTGGCGGGCGGCGACCTGAGCGGCTGGCAGATCGACCGCACCGTGCGCGACACGATGGGCGCACCCTGGAACGAGTTCTTCTTTCACCGCACCGGGCACGATCTGGGCGTGCAGATTCACGGCAGCGGCGCAAACCTGGACGACTACGAAACCCACGACACCCGCCGCCTGACCCCCGGCCTGTGCGTGACTGTGGAACCCGGCACCTATCCGGCAGCGCAGGGGTTCGGCATTCGCACGGAGGTGGATGTGTACCTGGACCCGGCGGGCGCACGTGTGACCACCGACATCCAGCAGCGGCCCTTTGTGCTCGGGGTGGGCGACTGGGACACGGTGCGGGCAGCGGCCTACGGAGAACAACAGGGCTGAATCTCAGAGGATGAGGGCGTTGAGAGGGGGGTGATGGAGGG
The DNA here is from genome assembly GCA_028287665.1 of Deinococcus sp. Classification (GTDB taxonomy): domain Bacteria; phylum Deinococcota; class Deinococci; order Deinococcales; family Deinococcaceae; genus Deinococcus. Next base: position 3,550 of record JAQBPF010000084.1, read on the forward strand.
GATTACCCCCACCAAGCTCCCCTTCTGCCCCGGCCTTATGAGAGGCTTCATGTGACTCACCCGGTCAGTTTGCGGCAAATGCTCTAGGCTGGGGGCATGGCGAATCTCGGCTCCTCCACGGTCATGCTCACGGGCGCGGGCGGCGCACTCGCCACCGCGATAGCTCAGGAATTAGAAGATGCAGGCGCACAAATCGTGCTGGTCGGGCGCGGTGAAGCGTTGGCAAAAGCCGCTGACCGCTTTCCCGCCACCGAAGTGATAGATGTCGACCTGACCGATCCGGCGTCGGTGGACCTTCTCCGCAAGGTCAAAGTAGACACGCTGGTGCATACGGCAGGTGCGTTTTCTATGCAGGACGCACAGAAAGCCACCACCGCCGACCTGAATGCCATGTTCGGGGCCAATATGCTGACCCTCTTTCACGCGGTACAGGGTGTGCTGCCCAGCATGCTCAAGCAAAAAGACGGCCTGATCATGGGCGTCAGCGCAGGTCAGGCCGCCCGCCTGAGTGGCCCACGCGCCGCGCTGTATACAGCCAGCAAAGCCGCGGTCAGCGCCTACATCCTGAGCCTGCACGACGAATTGAAGGCCAAGGGCGTGCGCGGGTGCGTGCTGTATCCGATGGGGGCCATCGATACGCCGACCAACCGGGATGCAGGCATGGCCTGGGACAGCCTGATTGATCCGCGTGGGCTGGCCAAAAGCGTGGCCCACGCCCTTACACGGCCAGACCGCGCACACGTCACGGAATTGAAGGTGTATCCGGACGTTTGAGGTCTAAGGGTCTAAGGAAGGGCGAAAGGCATTCGCTGACGCTCATTCACCCCCTCTGCTGGCGCAGCTCTGCGAGTCCCCAGCCCTCCCCCCTCTCCTGCGGAGCTTTGCAAGCCAAGGGTGAGGGAGCAAAAACCACTACACCGCCACCTAAAATCATCCCCGCCCACATCCGTGTGAGGCCGTCGTCCACGCAGTGGGCGGGCCAATTCCATATCAGAGAAAACTGGCAATTCCGCTTCAAATGGGCCAGCTAGCCGGGTATGAACGCGACAAGATCAATCCTCCCGAGCGGAGCGACCACTCCCCTGACCCCCTTGGGGGCGGGGGCTGGGGGGTGGGGAAGACGGCGTGGGAGCGATCCGATAAACCTGCTTCCAAGTCCCGAACCTCTAGCCCCCAAGTGCCACCCGAACCACTTCCGCCAGCCCACCCTCATACCCGCCAATACGCGGCCAGGTCGCCGGGAAAGGCTGGGTGCGCGTGACATCATTTGGCACGACCAGCACGCGGGTTCCGGCAGCAACGGCGGCGGTGGCCCCGTTCAAGCTGTCTTCC
>JAQBPF010000108.1 GCA_028287665.1 Deinococcus sp.
GTTAGGTTCAGCAGCAGAGACCATCCTTCGGGGTGGTCTTTTTGCTTGGCTGTTTGGTGCTTTCGTCTACAGACCCGCTAAACTGCTGCCTATGCTTGCTGTGTTTGGTCACCTGAATCCCGATACCGACGCCATCTCTGCTGCCCTGGTGTATGCCCGGCTGCTGACCCGTCAGGGCATGGAGGCACAGCCGTTCCGCCTGGGCGAATTGAATTTTGAGACGGCGTTTGTGTTGCGCGAACTGGGTCTACAGGCACCTCCGCTGTTGCCAGAGCTGGCACCCGGTTCGGCGGTGGCGCTTGTCGACCACAACGAAGGTGCTCAGTCGGTGGCCAATCTGCATGAACTGGACGTTAGACGGGTTGTGGATCACCACAAGTTGGGCGACCTGACCACCTCACAGCCTGCTTACCTGCGTTTTGAACCCGTGGGCTGCACAGGCACGCTGCTTCTGAAATTGCACCTTGAGGCACACCTCAGTGTTGAAGTGCTGGATGCCAAGCTGATGCTGAGCGCCATCTTGAGCGACACACTTCACTTCCGTAGTCCGACGACGACCCAGGCTGACCGCGAAGCTGTGGCGTTCCTGGCACCCATTGCGGGGGTTGCTGACGTGGAAGCCTATGCCCTGGCCATGTTTGCGGCCAAAAGCGATCTGGGCGATACACCAGCTGAGACCCTGCTGAGAATGGATTACAAAGTCTTCCCATTTGGCGACCCAGCCCAGCCACAGTCAGTGCAGCGTTGGGGCCTGGGCGTCATCGAAACCACCAATCCGGGCTATGTCTTTGGGCGACAAGCTGAACTGCTGTCGGCCATGCAACAGGTCAAAGCTGACGACGGGTTGAGCGGTGTGCTCCTGAGCGTGGTCGACATTCTGAATGAAACCAACCGAACGCTGGTCCTGGGTGCGGCAGAAGAGAAGGTTATGCAGGCAGCGTTTGGTGTTGAGACTCAGGGACAGGTGGCCGATCTGGGGGGGCGAATCAGCCGCAAAAAACAGATTGTTCCCGCCCTGGAAGCCTATTTTGCAGCGGGAGCCTGAGTCTGCCTGACCTTCCGGGTTCCGGTGTGGCCAACGCGGATTCCAGCCGTGCGGATCTAGACTGGCTGTTTGCGCGGCAGCGCTTCGGAGTGCACCCAGGGTTGGAGCGCGTCCGGGCGCTGCTGGCACGGCTGAATGATCCACAGGAGGCCTTCCGGGTGGTATTGGTTGGCGGCACCAACGGCAAGGGCAGCACTGCCGCCACACTTGCGGCCATGCTGGCGGCCACAGACGCGCGGGTGGGCCTGTTCACCAGTCCCCATCTCACCCATTTTGCCGAACGGTTTAGGGTGGCTGGGCAGGAATTGCCTGCTGACACTGTGGCGCAGACTCTTGCTCGGGTGCGGCCCCATGCCGAGGCGGTGGCGGCCTCTTTCTTCGAAATCGTGACGGCCCTGGGTTGCCTTCTCTTTGCGGAGGCGGGCGTCAGGGTAGCCGTTATGGAAGTGGGCCTCGGCGGACGATTGGACGCCACCAATGCGCTTGACCCGGTGTTGAGCGTCATCACCAATGTGGCGCTGGATCATACCGAGATTCTGGGCAGTACGCTGGAAGTGATTGCTGCTGAAAAAGCTGGAATCCTGCGTGTGAATCGGCCTGCCGTCACTGATGTGTCCCTTGAGTTGCGGCCTCTTCTGGAGCGGGAAGGAGCCGACCTGTGGACAGTGGATAACCTCCAGATCGACTCTTTGGGATGGGAAGGTTCAGCAGTCCGTGTACGCGTGCCCGGCAGCCGGAATACCCACACGCTGAAGTTCCGAACGCCGCTGCTGGGGGTGCATGGTGCCAGAAACGCAGCGCTGGCTGCGGTGGCCGCCTACCGTCTGGGCGTGCCTGAGGCGGCGCTGGTGCAGGGGGCGGCAGCTGTGCAGTGGCCAGGGCGGATGGAGGTGCTGGCCACCGGCGCAGGGAGGCGAGTGCTGCTGGACGGTGCACACAATCCAGCGGGTGCACAGGCGCTGGCCGCCGCCCTGGAGCAGTTGCTCCCGGAAGGCAGTCCAGGACGCGTGCCTTTTGTCTTTGGTGCCGCTGCCGACAAAGACCTGGAGGGCGTGGCCGGGGCTCTGCGCCCGCTGGCCTCGCAGATCATTCTGACGCGGGCGGTACTGAGTCCGCGTGCGGCCCAGCCTGCCGACCTCGCCCCACTGTTTGCGGGCTTACCGGTCCACCTCACCGATTCACCTGCTGAGGCCTTGGCCCTTCTGGAAAGCCTGAACGAGCCGTTGGCAGTGGTCTGCGGCAGCCTTTATCTGATAGGAGAAGTCCGGCCTCTGTTGCTCCATCAGGCGGACGAGGGGCGGGAGCGCTGGCAATAGGCACCGTTCACCGTCTGCCAACGGTCTGCCATCTGGCTTAATGCGTGGCCGGACACGGTACCCTGAAGCACCATGACAAGCTCAGCACACACGCCCCCGGAGAGTCCCGATGTGCCCACTTCCGCCGCAGATTCGTCTGGGGTGGCCCTGGCTGAACTCAAACGCCGACTGGGCCAGGTCAGCGACCTCGGCGCGGCTGCCAGTCTGATGTCCTGGGATCAGGAAACCCAGATGCCCGACGAGGCCGCGCGGGTGCGGGGGCAGCAGATGGCGACGCTGGAAGGGATGGCGCACGAACTGTTTACCGACGCCCGCACCGCTGAATTGTTGGGTGCCGTGGGCGACCCTGCCGATCCCACCGACGCCGCCATTGTGCAGGTCACGCGCCGCGATCACAGCAAGGCCACCAAACTTCCCACCGAGTTTGTAGAAGAGCTGTCCCGCGCCCGCAACGAGGCCCACCACGCCTGGATCGAGGCGCGCAAACACAGCACATTCGCGACCTTCGCGCCGCATCTGACCAAAATGATGGACCTGGCGCGGCGTCAGGCTGACCTGCTGGGCTACGAGGCCCATCCTTATGACGCGCTGCTCGATCAATACGAGCCTGACATGCGGGCCGCACACGTCAAAACGGTGTTTGCGGACCTGCGTGACCGCACCTTGCCCCTCCTGCGCCGCATCGTGGCCGCCCCGGATGCCGCCGATTACAGCGTGTTGACGCGTCCCTTTGCGCCCGAAGCCCAGAAAGCGTTCGCGTGGCAGATGGCAGGCGAGGCGTTCGGCCTGAAGTCTGATTTCGCGCGGCAGGATGAAAGCGCCCATCCCTTCCAGACCAATTTCAGCCGCAGCGACCTCCGAATTACGACCCGCGTGGAGCCTTACTGGCCTGCCTGTCTGTTCGGAACGTGGCATGAAACCGGGCACGCCATGTACGAGCGCGGCGTCAGCGAGCGCTGGGAGCGCACTCCAGTATCCAGGGGCACCAGCCTGGGCGTCCATGAGAGCCAGTCGCGGATGTTTGAAAACCTGCTGGCCCGCTCACGCCCGTTCTGGACCCGTCATTTCGGAGCCCTGGAAGCAGCGGCTCCCGAGGTCACAGCCGGACTCAATCCCGAAACGCTGTACCGCGCCGTCAACCGGGTCAATCCCAGCCTGA
>JAQBPF010000115.1 GCA_028287665.1 Deinococcus sp.
GTGCCCACCTGGAGACGCAGGGCCTGGGCGACATAGAGGTCGTGGAACTGGAATCGCACCAGAAGCCTGCCCGTGCCGACGCTGGGCATCCGTTTGTGGTGGCCTGCCTGGAGGCGGCGCGGGAAGCACACGGCGCGGAGCCGATCATTCATCCCAGCAGCGCCGCAAGCGGGCCGATGTCGCCGTTCAACGAGTTCTTGGGTGTGCCGTGCGTGGCCATGGGCATCGGCAATCTGGCCGGAAGGATTCACGCGCCGAATGAGAACATCATGCGGGTGCATTTTGAACAGGGTGTGGCGTTTGGGGTGGCCCTGCTGGAACGGCTGGGGCGGGGGCTGTAGGAAGTTGGATTGGGGATTATTGGGCTTCTCCTACGTTTCGCCCCAGCCCCCTACCCCACCGGGTAGGGGAGCGAAGCGCTCCGCTCGGGAGGATTGATCTTGTCGCGTTTTAAGTCGGCAGAATCGTTCTTCTGAAGCTGAATCGCCAGTTTTCTCTGAGCTGTAATTGGCCCGCCCACTGCGTGGACGACGGCCTCACACGGACAGGCGTTGGTGTTTTGGTGAGGCCAGACAAAGAAACCGGAGGAACGCTGGGCAATGGCGTTCCTCCGGTGTTCTTACGTTTCACGCTCCACTTTCTACGATCCTATTCCGCCTCTACCCGCCCTCAAACGTCCTCGTTCCCCGTGTCCATTCGCACCACTTTGGGCATGAACTGGCCCAGCACTTCGACCAAGTCCGTTTGGCGGGCGATCACGTCCTCAATTCGCTTGTAGGCTTGCGGCGCTTCGTCTATGCCGCCGCCAATCAGGGTGATGCCGTGACGGTCTAAGTAAGCCTGCACGTCTTTTTTGGCCAGGGCATTGATGGCAGCTTTGCGCCCCAGCTGACGGCCTGCGCCGTGGCTGGCACTGGCCAACGCCGCCGGATTCCCGCGCCCACGCACCAGAAAGCCGGGGTCGGCCATGCTGCCGGGAATCAGGCCCAGTTGTCCGGCGGCGGCGGGGGTCGCGCCCTTGCGGTGCACGATGAGTTCCTTGCCGTCTATCTGCTGTTTCCAGGCCAGATTGTGGCTGTTGCTGACGCGCAGCAGCGGGGTTTCGCCCAGTGCGCGGGCCAGGCGGGCGTGAATCAGGTCGTGGTTGGCGAGGGCGTAGCGTCCGGCCAGATTCATGGCTGTCCAGTAGGCCTGGCCTTCCTCGGTGTCCAGCGGGAGCCAGGCCAGTTTCTGGGCGCTTTTGTCCAGCGTGGGGTGAAGATCCTGTGCCAGCCGCGTGAAATGGTTGGCGACCTGTGCCCCAAATCCCCGTGAGCCGCTATGAGACAGCAGGGCCAGATACTCGCCTGCCTCCAGGCCCAGTTCTGTATCCGCCGCCGTGAGGGTAAACGACCCAAATTCCGCAAAGTGGTTGCCGCTGCCACTCGTGCCAATCTGGTTGATGGCCTTGTCGTGCAGGTGGCCCAGAATCGGCAGGGCGTGCCAGGTGTCCTCGTGCAGCACGGCGTGATCCTCGCGGTCACGTTTTTCAAAGCCCACGCCCGCGCCAAAGCGGGTATGCCGCATCAGCAGCGCTTTGGCTTCTTCTGTGTTCAGGGTGCCGGGGCGCACAGGCAGCACGCTCAGCATCATGGAGCAGCCGATATCCACGCCCACGCCATACGGAATCACGGCGTTCTCGGTAGCCAGCACGCCGCCGATGGGCAGGCCGTAGCCCACATGGGCGTCGGGCATCAGCGCCCCCGCCCGCGAGATGGGCAGGCGCATCGCCACGTCCATCTGGGTGTGTGCGCCGGGGTCGATCAGGTCTGCGCCCCACACCGGGTAGGGCAGAGGCGTGGGCCGCAGGTCGCTGGAGGCCCGCGCTTCCTGCACGGCGCGGAGTGAGATCAATTCGGCAGCCAGGTCATCGTAGACCCCGCCCAGAAACACATCTGGGTTGGCCTGCACGCCGCGCAGTTCATCCAGAATCTCAGTGCGGCTCAGGCCTGCCCGTTCGCGCAAGGTGGCGGCGGCCAGTGCCAGCCCGATGGCCTTGCGTTCAAATCCAAGTTTGGTGATCTGCTTCCCGTTCATGTTCAGTCCTTGTGCGGGAAGCCGGTGTGTTGCCCAATGGGGGCTTGCCCGCGTGTTAAAGAGTGGAGGCGCGGCGTGTGTATACGCCCTTGCCCAGTGTCCTTCGCCTATCGTCTGAATCTGTGTCTCTCATTCTGCGCCCTCCCTTTTATTGCAGGCTCAGTCTGCCGCGTCCGCCTGCCCCGGCACATCGGCAAAGTGGCGCACCCGGTCAAACAAATACTGCTCTTTAGACCTACTGCGCCGAATGAGGCCCGCTTCACGCTCCCATCAGCTTGACCCTTTATGCTGAACACATGAGAAAATCTGCCCTCCTTCTGTTGTGTGTGCCTCTTGCTCTGGCCGCGTGTGGGCCACGCAGCATCCAAGCGCCCGACGCTTACGATGTCAGCGGCAGCCTGGGCGGCAATTGGGGCACCGATTCACGTTTACGCCTTGCACTGGTCGGCGCGGGCTTTCCCGAAGTCGTGACCAACAACAGCAACTTGGCCCAGAACATCGTTGCCACAGGGATCAACACCTGGAATTTTGGGGTGGATTTGCCCAACGTACCAGGTGTGGCGGGCGTCTATCAAGTGGTGGTCTACAACGACGCCAACAACAACGCGAACCTGGACGGCACCGAAGTCGACAGTGTGGCCCGCAATCAGCAGTGGCTCATTTACAGCCAGGTCGGGGGCAATATTCCGGCCACCAGATTCACGCCCGAAATGAACGTGTCACAGGGCTGGAACCTGTACGACAAGCGCGAGGCCATCAGCACCGGCAACCCCCGCCCCGGCCAGAAAGTTACAGGCTACGACCTCAGCCGCTAACCCTCTCCGCTAAACTTCTGGTATGTCATCAGACCTCCTGAACTCCTATTACGCACAGGATCGGGAGCATAAGCGGCTCCTGCACGGCAGCAACCAACTGGAATTTGCCCGCACCACCGAACTGATGGTGCGGTTTTTACCTGCTGCTCCTGCTCGCGTGCTGGACATTGGGGGTGGCACTGGCCCGTATGCCCGCTGGCTGTTAGAGCGCAGCTATTCGGTGCAGTTGCTGGACGCCATGCCCAACCACATAGCGAGGGCGCAGCAAGACCCCACGCTGGCGGGCCTGGAATCGGCGGTGGTGGGCGATGCCCGCGCTTTGCCCTACGCGGCGGCTTCGGCAGACGCCGCGCTGTTATTCGGACCGCTCTATCACCTTACCGGGCGGGCAGACCGGGTGGCAGCCCTAAAAGAAGCGCGGCGCTGTGTAAAGGCAGGTGGAGTCGTGCTCGCCGCCGCAATCACCCGCACAGCCAGCGCCCTAGACGGCCTGTTGGCGGGTATGGACGCTGATCCACGCTTTGCAGCCATGCGGGACCACACCTTGCACACTGGCCTTCACCTGCCGCCCGATCCGGCACTGGGCTGGTTTACAGAGGCGTATTTTCATAGCTCTGCAGAGGTGAAAGCCGAGTTTCAGGATGCCGGATTCAGCACTGTCGCCCTCTATGCTGTGGAAGGAATGGGCAACATCGTGCCGGATTTTGACGCTCTGTGGGCCGATTCCGAACGCCGGGAGCGCCTCTTAGACTTGGTGCGGCGCACGGAAACAGACCCCCATCTGTGGGGAATCAGCGCCCACTTGTTGGCCGTCGGGCAGGTTTAATCGCGCTTACACGTCCTGCGTAGTCGGGCGGATCAACAGTTCATTGATCGCCACATGCGCGGGCTGCTCCAGCGCGTACAGAATGGCGCGGGCCACATCGTCGTCTTGCAAAAACTCGGCGTTTGGGGGCTTCTTGCCCTCGGCCCAGAAGGGTGTTTCGACCCGGCCCGGTTCAATCGTCGTCACCCGTACACCCTCGGCGCTCACTTCGCGGCGGATGCTTTCGCCCATGCCCGAAATCGCCCATTTGGTGGCGCTGTATGGGCCGGGTGTGGCGACTCGTCCGGCCACAG
>JAQBPF010000138.1 GCA_028287665.1 Deinococcus sp.
CGTCGGGCAGGGCGTCGGCTATGGCCTGCGCCACCGCCGGAGCATCGGCCAAGGCCCCCGACACCTGAAAGCCGCTGACCGGGTGCACCAACCCGCCCGCCGCGCCAAACGCCAGAATGGAGCCGGGTTCGGGGGCCGCCGTATTCATGGGGAAGGCCACCCATTCGGTAAATTCGACGTTGCTGGGGGGCGTGCCAGCCGCGTTCAGACGGGCATGCAGGCGGGCTTCCAGTTCGGTGCGGGTCAGGCCGGGGCGGGCCACCAGACTGGTTTCCTGCACAAAGTACCGCTGGCCGCCGAGGTGCATGGCGTATAGAAAGGTGGGCGCGGCCCCAGGCAGCACGGACGGAGGCTGCCGCCAGTCCATCCAGACCATCGCGCCGGGTGCGCTGGGCGGGCGGGCAAAGGTAGCGGTGAGGCCGTAGGCCGTTTGCAGGGCCGCACCGCCCGGATGAGTGGGCCGCGTGAGGCTGCCGCCATGCCCGCCCGCATCCACGATCACACGGGCGGGCCAGCGTTCGCCTGCCGCGCCGTGTGCCAGCAGCAACGCGCCGAGGCTGGGGCGAGGATCGGCGCCAAGGACAGTGCCCTGCGTCCAGATCAGCCTGTCTCCGGCACGAGACAGCAGGGATTCCAGCAGCGCGGCGTTGTCCAGGAGCGCATACGGGCGCGTGAGTGAAGTGGCCTGCGGCCCGGTGTAGGCCCGCACATCGGCCCACACGTCAGCGGTGCAGGCCTGTGCCCAAGCGGGCAATTCGTCCAGCCACGCGCCGTAGGTGGGCGCAAAACGCCGGGGTGGATGCGGAGCCACCAGACGCACCAGCAGGCCTCTTCCTGCCAGTTCAGCCGCCAACGCCACCCCCGCCGGGCCGCCGCCGATCACCAACACATCGGTCATGGGGTGATCTGGCAGGGGCGTAGCGTGTGGTGGGCGTGCCGCCGTGTCGTGCTGCATTCAGTCCAGCCTAGCGCGGGGCAGGCGGGCGGGAGTGTGGGGATTGATCCGGGCCGGGAGCACCAGCACTGGAAAAGAGCTGTTCCTGTACCCTCAGGCCCAAGGCAATGAACGGACTGACCTGTTGGTGGTCTGGGCCGAGCAGAGCAAAAGATGGAAGGTGTTTTTCTGAACATAGAGGCAGTGGAGGCCACCTGGATCAGAGACCTGCGCCCTCCCCCACTCAGCCCCGCCACAACATCAGCAAATCATCAAGGCCCGCGCAGCCTTCGCTGAAGGCCGGAGTGTGCCCCAAATGCCCGCCATTCCTCGCTGCACCCGCTAGCGTGAGGCATGTTCAAGGCCACCGCGTCATCTTCTCGCCCCACCGCCCGTCCCCGCCGTACCCGCACCGCCGCGCTGATGCTGGGGGCCGTGTCTCTCCCCCTGCTGATCGCTGCCTGCTCGCCGCAAAACGCGCAGGGAACGCTGAACCGCGCCGTCTCCACCCGCGGCCTGACCGTCAAGTACGACCAACGCTACGGCCCCGACGCGCGCAATGTACTGGACGTGTATTCGCCCGAAGGCGTGACCAATGCGCCTGTGGTGCTGTTTATTCATGGCGGCTCCTGGGAAGGGGGCGACAAGGAAGGGCACAAATTTGCAGGCGAATCGCTGGCCCGCGCCGGGTACGTGACGGGCGTGATGAATTACCGCCTCGCGCCCACCAACCGCTACCCCAGCTATGTGCAGGACGCTGCCGCCGCGCTGAAGTGGATGCGCGACAATGCCAAGTCGGTGGGCGGCAACCCCGACAACCTGTTTGTGATGGGCCACTCGGCGGGCGGGTTCAATGCTGTGGAAATGGTGGACAACGAACGCTGGCTGCGGGAGGTGGGCGTGCCGATTTCCAGCGTGCGCGGCGTGATCGGCATTGCCGGGCCTTATTCCTACGATTTCCGCACCCTGTCCAGCGCCCGCGCTTTTCCGGTGGGCAGCAACCCCGATGACATCATGCCCGACCGCCATGTCCGCAAGGACGCGCCCCCGCACCTGCTGTTGGTGGCCGAAAACGACACGGTGGTGTACCCCATGAACGCCGTGAATATGGAAGCGGCCCTAAAAGCGGCGGGCATTCCCGTGACCCGCAACGTGATTCCTCGCGTGAACCACGTGACGATCATGGCGGCGGTGGCACGGCCCCTGACCTTCCTGGGCAATACCCGCCAGCAGGCGATCGACTTTATTGAGAAATACCGGGCACGGTAAAAAGATCTAGGCTTCGAGCCTCTAAGAAGGGCAACAGCACTTCCCCAGACCCAACCACTAAACGATCGCGCCTTCCCTTGGCTGCGGCACCAGCTGACGCCAGCTCTGCACGTTGCCGACCTGCACCGTCACGAAGCGTTCCAGTGCCCGCCACAGCGCCGCCCGCTGTTCGGTGGGCACAGGCGCTTCTATGCTGGCCCGCACGCTTCGGCGCACGGCGTAGCGTACGAAATCGAGGGCTTCGGGCGGGTAGGCGGGGAGGCTGGCACAGTTGCTGCACAGCATCTGGCCTCCCAGGGGGTCGGGGTGCGAAGGCTGATCTGCGCCGCAGCGGGCACAGCGGGCCGTTTGCGCCACGAATCCGGCCAGCCCCAGCAGCTTGAACCCCATGACCAGTGCCACCCATTCCGGGTCAGGCTGGTGCGAAATGCCGCGCAAGGCCCCGGCGAACAGTTCGAAAGCCTGCTCAGTAAATTCGCCTTCCTGAAACAGGGCGTCGGCCAGTTCGGCCATCAGGTGGGCAAAGGCGTAGCGCTCCGGCTCTGCCAGTTTGGGCAGCGCACCTTCCAGTACAGCCTGCTGCACGCTGGCCAGGTCAGATTGCGGCGTCTGGTACACCTGAATCCCCACATGATGAAACAGGTTCAGGCGGCTGGCGAGTGGCCCACGCACGCCGCCCCGCGCAATGGCTTTCAGCTTGCCCTGCGGCGTCAGCAACGTCACGATAATGTCGCCCGCAGGCGTGACCCGGCGGCGAATGACGATGCCGCTGCGGTTGGCGGTTCTAGACCTCATGAAAAATTGCGATGAGTCGGAGACACATCCGAGCGGACTGGAACAGCTGGGGCGCAGAGCGAGTAGCAAAAAGTCCGGGAGGAGTGGCTTGCCCATGCGAGTCCGTTCACGACGAGGGCTGGCGCAGATGGACAGGCTTCCGGCTGCTGTGTTGATAAGCAGGGGCCGGATGAACGGTAATCAAAGCAAGTCCGTATCACCCGCCCAGTCTAGTGCGGCGGCGGTGCGGGAACGGGGCGAGGGGGCACGGTTGGGGCAGAGAGGGTGAACTTGGAAGGTGAACATCCATTGCTGGTGCAACGCTCCCCCTTGAGGGGAGGACAGGTGCTTTTTTGCTCCACCCGACAGGGCTGGCTGCACAGCAGACTGGGGATTGCCCTTCCCACCCGCCAGCCGTGCCCAAGCCCACCTTCGGCCCCCCGAAACACCGTTTACACTGCTGAGCATGAAGGATCACCGCCCCCAAGACCACAGCGTGCGCGACCTGTTGCGCGAACTGTTTCCCGAAACGCACCGGGAACTGTTTGGGCACGAGGCCGACGCCACCCACCCGGCCCCGCCGCCCCTGACGTTGGGCCTCTATCCGGTGGCCGATGGACGGCTGGCCCTGGTGCAGGGCGATCAACTGGCCGAGTTTACGCCACTGGAGCCCAAGACCAGGGGTGCCCTGCACTGCGATCTGTGCCATTACACCCGCTCGCGCACCGAGGCGGCGCTGTACCGCGTACATGTGGCGGCCCGCCGCACCCGCTACGTCACGCTATGCACAGGCACGCAGTCCTGCCAGCAACGCGCCGGACGCCGTGGCCTGGAGCGCCTGGCAGACCGAATTTTTCCCATCGAACCCATCCGGGCAGACGAACGCTGAACGTGTGGGCCTGACCTGCCACTG
>JAQBPF010000162.1 GCA_028287665.1 Deinococcus sp.
CGTGAAAAAGGCCTCCAGGTCGCCATCGCGCAACTGACGGCTCCTGCCGTGGCCGACGCTGCCCAGTCTGATGAAGGTCAGACCGAGGAAGCTCAGCCCGAAGCAGCACAGACGGAAGCCGAACCTACAGAAGCATTGCAGGCCGAAGGCGAAGGCCAGAAAACCGAGTAATTCAGCTTGAGCGTTGACTCTGTGGGGTGAAAACCGAGCAGGGGAGACGTGAATAAAGAGAAGAAGGCTCGTCCGGTGGGGCGGGTCTTCTTTTTTGCTGTGTGGCCAGGAGGCGGAGGGAGCCTTTAAAGCAGTTGAGGCGAGGAAAGGTCTAGGGCCAAGCAAGGACAAGTGGGCGTCGTTGAGGCGGGCTTTACCTCTCCAGAGGCACCGGTAGATGGCTTCAGCTTGAGGCGAAAGCTGTTTTTCACCCCCTGGGGGTACGTCCTGGACGCCCTTCAGGCCCATCATTTTGAACCCCGTTCAGACTCCTGAAAAATTGATTGAACGTCCGTTCAAAGAATGCTACGGTATGAGGCATGACCGCCTCCGACTCTGCTCGCCCCAGCATTGGCATCACTGCCCTGGGTTCGTTTGCGCCCGCCAAAGTGGTTAAAAATGAGGAATTCGAGGCCAGGATGGACACCACCGCCGAATGGATCGAGTCCCGCACCGGAATCAGGGAGCGGCGCTTTTCTGCACCCGACGAGTTCACCTCGGATGTTGGCCTGGGCGCGGTGCGGGATCTGTTGGCCCGCGACCCGGACGGCCTGAAAGACGTGGATATGGTGATCTGCGCCACCGCCAGCCCAGATGCCATGTTCCCGTCTACAGCGGCGCTGATTGCCGGACAGGTGGGCCTTGCCGGTGCAGGCGCGTTCGATTTGTCCACCGCGTGTAGCGGGTTCGTGTATGGGCTGGGCATGGCGCAGGGGCTGATCAAGGGCGGGATGGCCCGCCGCGTGCTGGTGATCGGCGCAGAAACCATCACCAAGATCGTGGATCAGGAAGACCGCAACACCGCCATTCTGTTTGGCGACGGTGCGGGTGCAGTGGTCGTCGGCCCCGTGCCAGAGGGCTACGGCTTTCAGGATTTCGTGCTGGGCGCAGACAGCGCGGGCGGAAGCAGCCTGTATTCCCGTTTTCTGGCCCACCAGCTTCCCGGCGGCTTTCCGATGGGCAAATGGACCGGTATGAATGGCCGCGAAGTCTTCAAATTTGCCGTGCGGGTGCTGGGCGACAGCGGCGCGGAAGTGCTTGCCAAGAGTGGGGTCAAGAGCGAGGACGTGGACTGGGTGGTTCCCCATCAGGCCAACGTGCGGATCATCGAGGCCGCCGCCCAGCGCTTTGGCGTGCCCATGAGCAAAATGGTGATGAACCTGGACCGTTACGGCAACACCTCCAGCGCCACCGTGCCGCTGGCCATGAAGGAAGCGGTAGACGACGGGCGCGTGAAAGACGGCCAGCAGATTCTGTTGGTGGCCTTTGGCGGCGGCCTGAGCTGGGCAGCGGCCACCCTGAAATGGTGGAGCGGTGCGCCGAGCGTGCAGGCCCGCGACTGGGCAGGCCAAGCGGAGCCTGAAGTGGTGTCGGTATGACGCCAAAGATTGCTGCACTGTTTCCTGGTCAGGGATCGCATTCGGTGGGCATGGGCGCTGACCTGACCGCCGTATACGCCGCCGCCGAAGCCGTATACGCGCAGGCCGAAGCTACGTTGCCGGGGCTGCGTAGTCTGATCGAAACTGGCCCGCCTGAAGCCCTGACCCTGACCGCCAACCAGCAACCCGCACTGGTGGCCGCGTCGGTGGCGGCGTACCGGGCGTGGGTGGCCCAGACCGGACTGACCCCCGATTTTGGCGCAGGCCACAGCCTCGGTGAGTATTCGGCGCTGGTGGCTGCTGGATCGCTGAGCCTGCCCGATGCCCTGTGTCTGACCCGAGAACGGGGCGAGCGGATGCAGCAAGCCGTCCCAGTAGGCGTGGGGGCCATGTGCGCCGTGATGGGCGACCCCGCCGCCGTGCTGGAAGTCTGCGCCGCCAGTTCCGGCATCGTGCAGCCTGCGAACTTTAACGCGCCCACCCAGACCGTGATTTCGGGCGAGAAGGGTGCGGTAGACGCCGCCAGCGCTGAACTCAAGGCACGCGGTCTGAAAGTCATTCCCCTGAAAGTCAGCGCCCCGTTTCACTGCGCCCTGATGCAGCCCGCCGCCGCAGGACTGGCCCCCGCCCTCAGCGACACACCGTTTGCGCCGCTGGCCTTCCCGGTGTATGCCAACGTGACCGCCGAAGCCGGAGCCGCGCCCGCTGCCCTGCCCGAACTGCTGACCGCCCAGATCACGGGCAGCGTGCGCTGGGTGGAAACGATTCGGGCGTTGGCCGACGCGGGCGCAGAAGTCTTCATAGAATTCGGCCCCGGTACGGTGCTGACGGGCTTGGTCAAGCGCATCCTGCCAGACGCCCGCACGATGAATGTGGGTACAGCGGCGCAGCTAGAGGCGTTCGCGCTGTGAGCGAGCCTTTCACGCAGCCTGAGATTTCGGCAGCGTTGGGGCAGACACGGGAAGAAGTTGGCGCGTTCTTTGCAGGACTCTCCGCCGAACAATTCGCGCAGGGCAACGCGGAAACGTGGTCGCCTGCCCACCATCTGCACCACCTGACGATTTCCAACGCCCCGGTGGGCATGGCGCTGGGTCTGCCCCGTGACCGCTTGCCCGCCCGCAACACCGCGCAGCCTTCCCGCTCGTACCCCGAAATGCAGGCGCTTTACCGGGAAGCCCTCGCCACAGGCGTCAAAGCCTCTGGCCGCTTCCTGCCCGATCCACAGGGAAATCAGGCCGAACTGGTGACTGGATACCAGCAAACGCTGGACACCTTGCAGGCACAGTTGCACGGCTGGCACGACACTGATCTGGATGCCCATACGCTGGCGCATCCGGTGCTTGGGCCGCTCAGCGTGCGGGAAATGCTGTTGTTTACGCTGTATCACAACGCGCACCATCTGGCGGGCGTGCAGAATAGAACTCAAATGGAGAACGCATGACCGATCAACCCGCACCCACCCGCAAAGTCGCCCTTGTGACTGGTAGCAGCCGGGGCCTGGGCCGCGCGATGGCGCTGCAACTGGCCGCCGCAGGCTTTGATGTGGCCATTCACTACGGGCGCAATGCCGCCGAAGCCGAGAAGGTGGCCGAAACGGCCCGTGAACACGGCGTAAACGCGCAGGTGTTCGGGGCCGATTTGACCACGCCCGCCAACGCCGGAGCTTTGGTGGAGCAGGTCATTGCCGCGTTTGGCCGCCTGGATGTGCTGGTGAACAATGCCGGAATTACCCGCGATACCCTCGCCGTCCGGATGAAAGACGAGGACTGGAACGCCGTGCTGGACACCAATCTGACCAGTGCGTTTACTGCCAGCCGCGCCGCCCTGAAGCATATGATGCGTGCCCGCGCTGGCCGAATCATCAACATTGCCAGCGTGGTGGGCCTGATGGGCAACCCCGGACAGGCCAACTATGTGGCCAGCAAAGCCGGACTGATCGGCCTGACCAAAGCGCTGGCCAAGGAGTACGGCGGTCGCGGCATCACTGTGAACGCGGTGGCCCCCGGCTTCATCGAAAGCGACATGACGGCGGCCCTGCCGGACGCGACCCGCACGGCCTATCTGGGCGGCATCCCGCTGGCCCGTTTTGGTCAGCCGGAGGAAGTGGCGGCAGTGGTGGCCTTCCTCGCCAGCGACGCCGCCGCCTACATCACCGCGCAGGTGATCGGGGTAGACGGCGGGTTGTATCCGCACTGAGTGGACAAATCTAGCTCGACAATTCCGCGTTCCTGCCTTTGAACCCCGTTCAGAAAAGCGTGTTTTCTGGTACGCCGCGTGTAGACTGGCGCAGACTTCAACCTAGGGAGGTATTTGACTATGGCAACTTTTGACGACGTAAAAGAAGTAATCGTGGAGAAACTCGGCGTAGACGCGGAAAAGGTAACCCCTGAAGCGCGTTTCGTAGAAGACTTGGGTGCAGACAGCCTGGAGACCGTGGAACTGATCATGGGTCTGGAAGACAAGTTCGGCGTGACCATCAGCGATGAAGATGCCGAAAGCATCCGCACCGTGCAGGCCGCTGTGACCTTTATCGAGGGCAAGCAGTAAACAGGCCGTAGGCGCACGTTCTGGGTGATCGAGTCCGGGTGATCGTTCATCTGGGAGGGGCGCGAGCGGGCGGGGCGGGCGCGGTGAGAGCCGTTTCCCGCCCGCTGTTTTAGGGCAAGACTTGAAGCAACACAGGCTGGGGCCTCGGCTGGCCCCCGATTTCGGAGGTACAGCATGGCAATTACAGGCTTAAAACGGGTGGTTATTACAGGGTTGGGGCCAGTGACGCCTATCGGACTGGGCGCGGCAGCCTACGCGGAGGCGCAGCGGGCGGGCAGGAGCGGCATTGGCCTGATTACCCATTTTGATGCGTCCAGCACGTCCAGCAAGATCGCAGGTGAGGTGAACGACAGCCTGGATGCCTACGTAGACCCACGCGAGGCCCGCAAGATGGATCGGTACGTGCATTTGGCTTTGGCGGGCGCTGACCTCGCCGTGGCCGACAGCGGTCTGACTGCCGAAGAACTGCGTGGCGAACGCACCGGAACCCTGCTGGGCAGCGGTATCGGCGGCGTGAAAACCTTTGAAGACCAGTCACGGGTTCTGGTGGAGCGCGGGGCAGGCCGCATCAGCCCCATGTTTATTCCCATGATGATTGCCAACATGGCGTCTGGGCATGTGTCCATGCGGTTTGGGGCCACCGGGCCCAGCAGCACGGTCGTTACAGCCTGTGCCACTGGAACTGGAGCCATTGGCGACGCGGCCCGGTATATCCAGCTCGGTCTGGCCGACGTGATGATCGCGGGTGGCTCCGAAGCAGCGATTACGCCCATTGCCATCGGCGGATTCTCCAACATGAAGGCGCTGAGTACCCGCAACGACGATCCCCAGACCGCCAGCCGTCCTTTTGCGGCGGGCCGCGACGGATTCGTGCTGGGCGAGGGCGCGGGCGTGGTCATTCTGGAGGAATACGAGAAGGCCAAAGCACGCGGGGCCACCATCTACGCCGAAGTCGTGGGCTACGGCACCAGCGCCGACGCGCACCACATCACCATGCCTGCCCCCGAAGGACGCGGCGCACAGGTGGCGATGCGTATGGCCCTCGCCACAGCGGGCGTGAACCCCGATCAGGTGGGCTACATCAACGCGCACGGTACCAGCACGCACTTTAACGACCTGCACGAAACGCAGGGCATCAAGGCTGTGTTTGGCGACCATGCCCACAAGTTGGCCATCTCGTCCACCAAATCCATGACCGGGCACCTGCTGGGCGCGGCTGGGGCTATCGAAGCTATCGCGGTGGCGCAGGCGCTGAAAGACGGCATTTTGCCCCCCACCATCAACCTCGCGGGCGATGAAGACCCGGCGCTGGACTTGGATTACATCCCCGAAGGCGCACGGGAAACGCAAGTGGAATACGCCCTGAGCAACTCGTTCGCCTTCGGTGGGCAGAATGCGGCGTTGTTGCTGCGGCGGGTGTAGGGGTAAGAGAAACAGGAGGGGCGGCAAGGGTGGGTGTTGCCGTCCTTTTCGGTGAGCGCGGAGGATGGGTAACTTGAATAACCGCGAATAGGGGTTGACATGCGAGGCAAAATACGCGAAAGGGACGACC
>JAQBPF010000232.1 GCA_028287665.1 Deinococcus sp.
GCCGTCGATGCCCTCGTAGCCGGTGCCCATCGCCACGTAACCGCCAGGCAGGCGCAGCACCGTGGGGTCATGAATATTCAGGTCGCCGCGCAGGACAGGTTGCTGGTTGGGAAGGCCGCCGCCCAACGCCAGAGCTCCGCCCAGGAGGGCAGGGAGACCCAGGACCGTCAGGCGAGCGTTCATGCGCGTAGGCCCTGTGCCAACACGTAATACAGGTCGTTCAGGCGCAGATTCTGGCGGAAGTCACGCAGGCCCGTCCCCCCATCGATGACGGCCAGCTCCACCCCCGCCATCGCTGCAAAGTCCTCGATGTGTTCGGTGGTCACGGCGGTGCTGTAGCCCGTGTGGTGCGCCCCGCCCGCGTAGATCCACGCGGCGCAGGCCGTCTTGAAATCGGGCTTGCATTCCCACACGGCCCGCGCGACGGGCAAGTTGGGCAGTTCCGGATGCTCCACCGATTCCACCTCGTTCACGATCACCCGGAAGCGGCTCCCCAGATCGATGAGCGACACGTTGATGGCCGCGCCCAACTCGGCGTCGAACACCAGGCGCACCGGGTCGTCCTTGCCCCCGATGCCCAGTGGATGCACCTCCAGCCGGGGCCGAGCGGCAGCAATACTGGGGCAGATTTCCAGCATGTGCGAACCCAAGACCTGATGCTGACCCGGTGCGAGGTGATAGGTGTAATCCTCCATAAACGACGTGCCCCCCGGCAACCCGTGGGCCATCACTTTCATGGCGCGGACCAGGGCTGACGTTTTCCAGTCGCCTTCACCGCCAAAGCCGTAGCCCTCGGCCATCAGGCGTTGGGTGGCGAGGCCGGGGAGTTGTTTCAGGCCGTGCAAATCTTCAAAGGTATCGGTAAAGCCCCGGTAGCCGCCCTCCTCCAAAAAGGCCCGCATTCCGGCCTCGATGCGTGCGCCGTCGCGCAACGACTGGTGCCGCTCGCCGCCGGGTTGCAACTCCGGCGCCACATCGTATTCGGCCAGGTAGGTCTGAATCAGGGCATCTATTTCATCCTCAGTGACGGCGTTCACACGCTCCACCAGGTCGCCCACCGCGTAGGTATTGACGCTGAAGCCGAAGCGCATCTCGGCACTGACCTTGTCGCCCTCGGTCACGGCCACCTGGCGCATATTGTCCCCAAAGCGCACGAATTTCGCGCCCTGCCAGTCGTTCCAGGCCCAGGCCGCCCGCGCCCAGACACCCAAACGGGTCTGCACTTCAGGGTCGCTCCAGTGGCCCACCACGACTTTGCGCTCCAGCAGCATCCGGGTGTGCAGGAACCCGGCCTCGCGGTCGCCGTGCGCCGACTGGTTCAGGTTCATGTAATCCATGTCGATGCTGTCCCAGGGCAACTCCCGTTCAAATTGGGTGTGCAGGTGCACAAACGGTTTGCTGAGGCTGCTGAGACCGCCAATCCACATTTTGGACGGGCTGAAGGTATGCATCCACATCACCAGTCCCGCGCAGGTGGGGTCGGCGTTGGCCTGCAAGCACAGGGCGCGAATCTCATCTGGCGTGGTCAGCACGCCCTTGGAGATCAGGGGCAGAGGCAGGGCAGGCGCGGCGTCCAGGGCCTGGGCGATGGTCTGGGCGTGGGCCGCCACCTGCTCGATCACTTCGGGGCCATACAGATGCTGCGAGCCGCAGACGAACCAGAGTTTGGGGGTATCAAGGTGTTTCAAGAGGTCGGTTCTCCGGGTTGGGCGGCCCGCTGACCATACACGGTGGTATAGCGGGTGTAGAGGTGGTCGATGTCGGCGGGGTCGAGGGGAACGGGCTGTCCCAGTTGCACGGCGAGAAAGGCGGTGCGGGCCACGTCCTCGCACATCACGGCGGCTTTCAGGGCGGCCTGCGGCGTCTTGCCCACCGTAAAGACCCCGTGATTCTGCAAAATGATGGCCGGAGAACGGTGGCCGCGCAGCACCCGCACGACTTCTGCCCCGATTTCCTCGCCGCCGATGGGCGCAAACCCCCCGCAGGGAATCGGCCCGCCGAACTCGTCGGCCATCGCGGTCAGAAAGCAGGGAATCTCGCGGGCGTTGGCCGCCCAGGCGGTGGCATAGGGGCTGTGGGTATGCACGATGCCGCCCACCTCGGGCAGGTGGCGGTAGATGTAGGCATGGGTGGCCGTATCGCTGCTGGGGCTGAGGCCGCTCACCAGCACGTTGGCGTCCAGGTCGGTGTGCACCATCTGTTCGGGGGAGAGGTCTTCAAAGGTCACGCCGCTGGGTTTGATCAGCATTCCACCTTCCACGCGGGCGCTGATATTGCCGCTCGTCCAGGTCACGAGGCCGTTTTTGGGCAGTTCCAGATGCAGGCGGGTCAGGTTTTCCCGTACGCTCTGGAGCGAAGTGGGCCGCGTCACCGGGCCACTTCCAGAGGGGCAGCCGTGGGCGCATCCGTCGGCACGGCGGCAGGACTGACCGCTTCGCCCGCCAGCCGTTTCAGACGTTTCATCACGTCGTTCAGGCCGCGTCCAAAGTAGTCGTGTAAGGTCAGGTACTCGGCGTACAGTTGATCGTACACGGCCACGTTGGCAGGGTTGGGCGTGTACACGCCGCGCTGCACCTGCCCCATTACCGCTGCCGCCGCCTGAATATCGGGATACACCCCGGCAGCCACAGCGGCGTGCATGGCACTTCCCAGGGCTGGCCCCTGCTCCACGTCCAGCACGCTCAGGGGGCGGTTGGTTACGTCGGCATAAATCTGCATCAGCATGCGGTTTTTCTTCAGACCGCCCGCGATCACCAGCTCATGCACGGGCACGCCACTGGCCTCAAAGTTTTCAACAATGACCCGGGTGCCGTAGGCCGTGGCTTCGATCAGGGCGCGGTACAGGTCGGGGGCGCGGGTGGCGAGCGTCAGGCCCACCACCATGCCGCTGAGATTGGCATCGACCAGCACGCTCCGGTTGCCGTTCCACCAGTCCAGCGCCATCAGGACATGTTCGCCGGGGCGTTGCTGCGCGGCGTCCTGCTCCAGAATGCTATGCAGCGAGACGCCTGCTTCCCGTGCGCGTTCATGGTATTCCGGCGGCACCAGATGCTTCACCAGCCAGGCAAAAATATCGCCAACACCGCTCTGGCCTGCCTCGTACCCGTACTGACCGGGTACGATGCCGCCGTCCACCACGCCACACATGCCGGGCACGTCGGCGAGTGTTTCACCGATCAAAACAT
>JAQBPF010000236.1 GCA_028287665.1 Deinococcus sp.
GAGGGTGACCCAGACCGCATGAAGCAGGTGATCATCAATCTGGTGGGCAATGCGCTGAAGGCCGGAGCCACCACCATCACGCTGGAAAGTACGCCGCAGGACGTGACCGGGGGCAAAACCAGAGAAGTGCGCCTGAGCGTGCGCGACGATGGCCCCGGCATTGCTCCCGAACATCTGCAACGCCTGTTCGACCGCTTTTACCGGGTGGAGGACAGCCGCAGCCGCGATCAGGGCGGGGCGGGCCTGGGCCTCAGCATTGCCAAAGGCATCGTGGACGCACACGGCGGGCGTATCTGGATAGAGAGCGAAGTGGGCGTGGGCACGGTGGCGCATGTGCAGGTGCCGGTGGGGAATGTGCCGGATCTGAGTGAAGAAGATGTGCCCTAAAACCGTCAGTGGTGAGTGGACACAGCCAAAAACGTTGATGCCCAAAGCACTTCACCTACTGACCACTGACAGTGGTTTACCCGATCATCAGCGCGTTCAACTCTTCCATCAATTCCTCGCCCTCGGCAATCGTGCGGGCCACCACAAAAATAGTGTCTTCTCCGGCAATCGTGCCCACGATGTCGTCGCGGCGCAGGCGGTCGAGCAGCAGGGCGACCCCGGTGGCATGGCCGTCAGCGGTGCGGATCACCAGCACGTTCTCGCCCCGGTCCACGTCATGCACGCAGTTCTGAACGAGGCGGGCCAGTTCTTCCTCGACGTTGCCGTGCCCCGCCACCTGCGCGAGGGCGTAGCGGTGACGGCCCTTGCCGATGGGCAGACGCACCAGCCGGAGTTCGTTGATATCGCGGCTGACGGTGGCCTGGGTGACATGCACGCCGTCGGCCCGCAGCCGCGCCACAAGGTCGGCCTGCGTGGACACACTTTCGCGGGCGATGATGTCCTGAATGCGCTTCTGGCGCTGGTCTTTGCTGAGCACCCTGCAATAGTATGCATATGAGATGAATAATGCAACAGACTGTCAGTGGGGAATGGGCAAAAGCTTTACTTGCCTGAGTCTCACCGATTCGTCCAGCAATCTGCGGGCCACTTCGCGTTTGCTGATGCGGGGCCAGTCCTCAAAGGTGGCGTCAGGGCGCACGAGGGTCACCTGATTGTCGTCTCCGCCGAAGCTGGTGCCCTCGCGGGTGGGGTAATTGAGGAGAATAAAGTCTGCATTTTTGCGCTGGGCTTTCAGGGCTGCCCGCTCCACGCCCGCGTGGGTTTCCATGGCAAAGCCCACCAGCACGCGCTCTGGATGGTCCGGCTGCTCTGCCCCCAACCCGGCGAGAATGTCCGGATTGGGCGTGAGGTGAATGGTCACGTCGCCCGCGACTTTGGCCTGCTTTTCGCCGGATTGATGGGCGGCGCGGTAATCAGCAATGGCGGCAGTCATCACCACGATTCCGGCGGTCTGTGCGGCCTCGTCCACGGCGGCCTTCATCTCCAGCGCCGTTTCGATACGCACCACACGCACGCTCGCCGGATCGGGCAGGGTCACTGGCCCAGTAATCAGCGTCACTTCTGCGCCGCGTGACTGGGCTTCCTGCGCCACCGCAAAACCCATCTTGCCGCTGCTGGGATTGGAGATAAAGCGTACCGGATCAAGGTATTCGCGGGTGGGGCCAGCCGACACGACCACCCGCACGCCCGCGAGGTCCTGCGCCACAGGCGGAGTGAGCAGAGCCAACGCTGCCGCCGCGATATCTTCCGGCTCGGCCATGCGCCCCAGCCCCCTGCCCTCTCCCCGCGAGCCGAACGCACCCACCTCTGGCCCCAAAAATTGGTGGCCCCAGCCGCGCAGGGTGGCGGCATTGGTCTGCACCGCCGGATGCAGCCACATGCGCTCGTTCATGGCCGGAACCCACAGCACCGAGCCGCGCACGCTGAGGAGGGTAGCCGAGGCCAGGTCGGCCCCATGCCCGCCCGCCGCCCGTGCCAGCAGATCGGCTGAAGCACCCACGATCACCACGGCATCGGCCCGCGCCAGAGCAAGGTGCTGGGCGTCAGGGCGAGGCTCGAACCACGTTTGATCGGTGGCGACGGCTATATCGGCGGCGGTCGCCAGACTCAGAGGCGTAATGAATTCCAACGCCGCACGGGTGGCGATGACCTGCACCCGCGCCCCGCGCTCGCGCAAGCGCCGCAGCACCGATGGAGCCTTGACCGCTGCCATGCTGCCCCCGACGATGACCAACACGGTGGGCGCGGCAGCAGTAGAAACGTCGGGATTCACGGGGATAGTTTAGGGGATGCGGCCAACGCAGGGCTTCCGGATGTCCTCTGCCCGCCATTCACCACTTGCAAGTGTAAATAGGCCGCGTCCGGCTGAACGGGTCGGGGGGGACAGCAGGCGGGCAGGGGAACGCTAGACTACGGCCATGACGAATCAGGGTTCTTCCGGCATGGATTTTGACGTGTTGGTGATCGGCGCTGGCCCCGGCGGCTATCACGCGGCCATCCGCGCCGCGCAGCTTGGGTTGCGGGTGGCGTGCGCCGAGCGCGAGGCGGTAGGCGGCGTATGCCTGAACGTGGGCTGCATTCCCACCAAAGCCCTGCTGCACGCGGGCGAACAGATTGCCGCCGCCCGCCACGCCGCCGACTTTGGCCTGACTTTTGGCGAGCAGAAGATGGACATCGCCAAGCTGAATGGCTGGAAAGACGGAATTGTTAAGAAGCTGACGGGCGGCGTGGGAGCCCTGTTCAAGGCCAATAAGATTACGCATCTGATCGGAGAGGCCAGCTTTGTAGACGCGCACACCGTCAAAGTGGGCGACAAGACCTACACGGCGGGCAGTTTCATCATTGCCACCGGCAGCGAACCCGCCAAACTGCCGGGGCTGGACGTGAATCAGGTGGATATCGTGGATTCCACGGGCGCACTCGTGATGCCTGACCCCGTGCCAGCGCGGATGCTGTGCGTGGGCGGCGGCGTCATCGGCTTCGAGTTCTCGCACGTGTACAACAACATGGGCAGCGCCGTGAAAGTCATCGAGTTCCTGCCCAATGTGATTCCGGGGGCCGACGCCGACGCGGTGAAGGAATTTGCCAAGTCCATGACCAAGCAGGGCATCAAAATCGAGACGCAGACCAAAGCCAACAAGGCCGAGAAAAAGGCAGATGGCATTCACGTAGAACTGGAAAGCGTGAAGACGGGCGAGAAGCGTACCGAGGTGTTTGACCGCGTGTTGGTGGCTGTGGGCCGCCGCCCGCGCACCGATGGCCTGAATGTGGCCGCCGCTGGTGTCAACGTGACCGACCGGGGCTTTATTCCCGCCGACCAGCAGCAGCGCACCAACATTCCGCACATCTACTCGGTAGGCGACGTGGCCGGAAACCCCATGCTGGCGCACAAGGCCATGAAAGAAGGGCTGGTGGCCGCCGAAGTCATCGCCGGAAAGCCCGCCGCACAGGACGCTGTGGCGATTCCCGGCGTGGTGTACACCAGCCCCGAACTGGCCTGGGTCGGCCTGACCGAGCAGGAGGCCAAAGACAAGGGCTACAAGGTCAAAACGGGCACCTTCCCCCTCAGTGCGTCGGGCCGCGCCATGACGCTCCAGCAGACCGACGGCTTCGTGAAAATGGTGGTCGAGGCCGACTCCGACCTGCTGTTGGGTGTGCATATCGTGGGGCCACACGCCTCCGATTTGCTGGGTGAGGCGGGCCTGGCGCTGGAAATGGCTGCCACCGCCACCGATATCGCCCTGACCATCCACGCGCACCCCACCCTGGGCGAAAGCGTGCTGGAAGCGGCGGAAGCGGTGCATAAGCAGGCCATTCACATCATGAACCGCTGAGCAACAGCTCAATTCGGCCAAAGCGTTATGTGGGCTGGCTTCGACTACCGTGTATCTGGAAAAGTACCGGATACACGTCCATCTCCGCCAGCCCACAGTCTTTGCCATTCGCTCCGCTCAGGTTCGTCTTCGACTCACCACAATCTGTCATCAGAGTGTATCTGGCGCTTTTGCCCATCTGCGTCAGCTTGCTATACTCTGCGGCGCTGCACAGGTGTGTTGCACCCTTCTGCACTCGTAGCTCAGATGGATAGAGCGGCCCCCTCCTAAGGGGCAGGCCACTGGTTCGACTCCAGTCGAGTGCGCCACGTCCAGCACGAAGGAGACCCCCGACCTTGACTCGGGGGTTTTCCATTCACGATGGTGCTGCCTGACATGCTCTCAAGGCTCTTTAAGCCAACTGCTATCTGGCCTTGAACTGGGGCAGGATTGCTGGGCACATGAAACCCCTCACGCCACGCCGACACGGAATCGTTGACTACGCTTCCTGCGCCCTGATGTTGGCTGCACCGTCGCTGTTGGGCCTGAACCCGGCTGCCCGCCGCACTTCCGCCCTGTTTGCCGGGTCCTATCTGCTGGTCACGGCACTG
>JAQBPF010000266.1 GCA_028287665.1 Deinococcus sp.
TTTACCGCGTACAGGCCGTAACCAAAGGCACAGAGGCATTGGGAGAAGTCAGCGTGAATACCCGCTACGGCGAGATCAGCATTCACGGCACAGGCGTTGCACCCGACGTGGTGGAGGCCAGCGCCCGTGCGTGGCTGCGCGTGATCAATCAGATCGTGGCCGGACTGGGCAAGAGCCGTCAGGTTAGCCAGACGACGGCGTAAGGGATGTAAGGAACGTGGAGCGCAGATCGTCTAGGCTGGCTTTTCCCACGTTCCACGATGCACGCTCTACACTTCCGTATGCCCGAACCCATCCTCGAAGTTGCCGTTCTCAACGTTATTCCGGGCCAGAACACCGAATTCGAAGCCGCTTTCCGGGTGGCACAGGACATCATTTCGGGCATGGACGGCTACGTGCGCCACACACTGAAACGGGGTGTGGAGCGGCCCAGCGAATACGTGTTGCTGGTCTGGTGGGAGTCGCTGGAGGCGCACACGGTCGGCTTTCGCGGCAGCCCGCAGTATGCAGAGTGGCGGGCGCTGCTGCACCACTTTTACGATCCGTTTCCCACCGTGCTGCATTACGGCGCGGTGGAAGGCGTACCCGCCTGATCCGAATTTGGATTGCAAGTCCACTTCCCCTCCTTTCAACCGGAGTGAGGCGACAGACCAGAGGAAAGAACCCACGGGTTACACGTCCATATCGTGCAGCCCGTGGATTTTTTTGCGGTGCAGGAAGAAACCGGAGTCAGTCTGACCGTCCAAACACCCGATTCATGACAACATGGCAGGCGTGAATTCTCTCTTTCTCCGAACGGTCATCTTCACGGGCGTCCTGATTGGTGGCCTGAATATCGTGTTTGCAGGGGTGCAATACGGCTTTGCTGGCCTGCCCATCTGGTTTTACCTCTCGCAACTCCTGATCATTCCGGCCATGTTCATTCCGCTGCGGCTCTTTGCACAGGCTGCCGTCACGCCCGAGTTTTTGCGCCGTGCCTCACTGTACGCGCTGGGCTGGGCCGTGCCCTACGCCATCTACAAATTTGCGGGCGACGCGCTGAACCCGGCGTTCAGTCCAGTGTTCTCGTTGGTCAGCTACCTGGGCACGGTCATTTTGTTCGCCGGGATTTTCGCGGCCATTCGCAAGCCCAAATAATCAGTTGGAGGAAGGATGAGACTCGCCATTCTGTCGGATGTTCACGGCAACGGCTTTGCGCTGAGGGCCGTGCTGGATGACCTGCATGCCGCCAGCCCGGACGCGCTGTACAACCTGGGCGATACAGTCTGGGGAGCGTCTGACCCGGCCACCGCCTGGGCGCTTCAAGCCGAATTTGCACCGCCCACCGTGCGCGGCAACACCGATGAGCGCCTGGCCGGAATGCGGACGGGCAAAGAAGAAATGCGCGGTTGGGTGGCCTCGCAGTTGCCCGCAAATGTGGCCGCACAACTGGGCCAGCTTCCCACTTTTGTGGACGTAGCGGGCGGTGAGGTGCGCCTGGCCCACGGCAGCCCGCGTGACCCCTGGGAAGCCCTGATGCTGTCGGGAGAAGAGGAACGGCCCGCCACGCCCGCCGAGATGCATGAACGGCTGGGCGAGTTGAGTGCGGCCGTGTGCGTGGTGGGCCATACGCACCGCGAGATGGTGACGGTTCTGGACGCAATCACTTTGGTCAATGCTGGCCCGATCAGCCGTCAAAAAGACGGTCTTCCCCTGGCACGCTGGGTGCTCCTGACCCGGCAGAACGGCCACTGGAATATAGAATTCCGGCGCACCCCCTATGACGTGCAGGCGGCGGCAGCGTGGGCCAGAGCCAACGCCCCCACAGACATTGGCGAGGACGAGGCGGCGTGGCTGCTGGCCGGGCAGGAGCCTTGACGCCTGACGAAACTACCCGGCAACGCCCGTTGCGCGTGGTGTTCATCTGTGACCAGAACAAACTCAGGAGTCCCACTGCCGAAGCGGTGTTCCGCAGCGGCTCCGGCTGGGAAGTGGCCTCGGCGGGCACCAACCGCGACGCCGAAACGCCCGTCTCGCGTGACCTGTTGGAATGGGCCGACGTAGCCGTCTGTATGGAAAAGCGTCACCGCGACATCCTGCGCCAGAAGTTTCGGAGCGCACTGCCCGATGACCGGATCCTCACTCTGGGCATTCCTGACGATTACGACTACATGGACGCCGATCTGGTGAAGCTGCTGCACAGGCTGGTGCCGGGGCGTCTGGCGGGCACACGGCCCAGACAGGAGCAGCCCTGAAACGGATCGGCATTCTGGGCGGCAGGAGCCAGACGAGGAGCGCGGAGACCCCGTCTTAACACATCGGGCCGCGTGCTGAACGAAGAAGTGGCGCGGCGCTTGGGTGGCCTGCATTCGGTGGACTGGCCGCCCTGCAACGCGGCGGACGTTGGGACGAAGAGAACGACGGAGCAGCAAGAGGCACGTTATCAAACGCAAGTAAAGACCTGGGCAAGCAGGCCTGGAAGGAGACCACCCGAAGCATCATGATTCGCCTGTGCTGCTGACGCTGGCTGCACTGGGTTTATTCGTATGGGCCGCGCTGGATTACCTGTTGCAGGGCTACACCCCAGCCCCACCAGGCGGTATCTGGCCCACTGTGGCCCTGACTGCTGGAGCTGTAGGCGTCCTGTTTAGAAAGTAAGTTGGCGGCGAAGGAAACGCCCTGTGTTCACTCTGATCCGGCTGCAGCTGCGGGTCGCCGTGAACTGGGCGCTGGAGTTCTGACCCTGCTTAGCCCCTCATGAGACCGGACCTTGTAGCGGCGAAGTCTGAGTTCAGAGCCACCTTTGGTGGTGAGCGTCAGGCTGTGGGCCGCCCGCACCGCCGTCAGGGTTTGGCCCGACAACGTATTGATCAGCGCCGTTTCCTGCTGACCAACTGCAACCGAGCAGGCAATCCGAGTACTGACCAGCACGCCAAACGTCAGTTGATTGCCCTGGAGCGTCACCGGACCGTTGATGTAGTTGCAACCCGCCTTTCCTGTGACGGCCAATGCCTGGCCAGCTCCGCTGAATTTGAGGACTGGCAGAAAACCGCGTACCGGAAGGGCTTGAGGCAATGTCCAGCCCATCACCTTCCAGTGACCCACCACATCGGGCAAGCGGGAAGGCTGAGCCGAAGCCACCGCAGAGGTTCCGGCAACAAACAGACAGGCAGCCACAGGCAGAAGCTTCATCTGCTCTGTTGTACGCAATCGCAAGGCAGCAAGTGTGAGCTTCTTTCTGGCTGTGCCGATCCGGAGGCTGGAGGCCATCAACCTTCCTCCCCCATCAGAGCCCCCTCTCAGAGCGTTGAGCCGTTCCTCAGCGTCTGAACGTCAGGGTCGTTTCATCAGTCTTCAGGGTCAGCATCTGGCCCTGCACCGTCAGGGTCGGACGACCATCCAGTACGGCAAGCAGCGGCGAGGTCGCTTCATCGAGGCAGGCCATCATGGTGCTCATCAGGGGTGAGGTCAGAACCAACTGGTTGCCTTCCATCCGGTAAGACCCGCCGTAGGAGTTACAGCCGTCACTGCCTCCCACACGGCCTCCTGCCAGCATCAGAGTCACGGGTTTGGCTGTCCTGGGGGCGGGCTGACCATTGACCTGGGTCAGTGTGTAGGGCGCATCGGTTACAGGCTGTTGGGGTGACTCGGTGGCCGCGCCTGCCGTGCGCGAGAGGGTGACCGCGCCTGCTGGACTGCTCAGAATCACGGTGAACGCTTTGAACTGCGCTGAAAGTTCTCCCGAAAGCACCTTCAGGAGCGCCGTTTCCTGGGCCATCCGTGGGGGGTCACACAGCATGCGGGTCGTGGCCAGCGGGCCAAAAGTCAGTCCGGTAGGCGACGGCGTGACCCGGCCCACCGCACGGTTGCAGCCTGCTGTTCCGCTGAGGGCAAAGCCTGTTCCGTCTGGTGCAAAGTGAAAAGACGCAGGTGCGGGAAGGGGGACTGGGCGTCCACCGACCACCAGTTGTGTCACGAACCAGTTGCCTTCCAGAGTCGTCATGCTGGGCTCCTTTCCGCCGGAGGACACGCCGGGCAACGGCGCAACTGTAGCCGCCGTAAACACCAGTTGATTGGATTTGCCCGAAAACAACGTCAGCGTTTTGCCCTGCACCCGGAAGCGCGATACGCCGCGCATCAAGTTCACGAAACGTTCTTCCAGACCATCGATCCGGTCTGGACAGGCCCGCCGGGTGGTCGCCAGCCCCGTAAAGCGCACAATATCGCCGCGTGTGGCGAAGTTGGCACGGTAGGTATTGCAGGAGGTACTGCCCGACGCCGCCGTACCGTCCAGCCGCAGAGTGGGGCGCGGCGCGGCCTGTCCGGGTGACACCGGTTTGCCGTTCTCGGTCAGTTGTGTCAGCGTCCAGTTGATGCCCAACAGGGGAAGGGTTTGTGCCGACGCAGGTGCAGCGAGGGCAAGGGTCAAACTGGTGGCGGCCAGAGCAAAGAGAGAACGCATATGACCAGTTGTACCCTTTTGGTCTGACGGAGACGTGAAGCTGAGCTGACCGGCCCACACGAAGAGGACGGCTCCTGCTCTGCCGTCCCCTCTGATCTGGTCTTGCTGGGCTGATGTGCCGGATGCCTGACTTTAGCTGCGTGGTCCCATTTCGAAGACTGCCCGCCAGGGCTTGTAGGCGGTACTGACCTTGTCGCTGCGGACCCCTTTGGCATCCTTGATGGTGCGGGTGATGTAGAGGTTGTAGCCGTCAGTGGCCCAGTCGACCTGCTGCACCGCGCCGGGACGCAGGTTGGGGTTGGTCACGTACTGCGCGGGCGGGTGCGCTATGCGGTCGGTAATGATCGCCGGGCTTACAGTGACCGTACGGGCGGGCTTGATGCCCCAGACCTGCACTTCCAGCATGGACTGGTCATTGTGGTTGATGGTCTTGATCAGCAGGGGGCCGCCCGTATCGTTGTTCATCTTCAGGTCAAGACCAGGGTCGTATACGGCGGCCTCGAAGCCCACCTGCGGTTCGTAATAGCCCACGCGGTAGGAGTGCTGGTTGCGCTCCACCACAGGCAGTCCGGCCTGATAGAGCGCCCGGAACGCGGTGGTGCTGACCTGGCATACGCCGCCGCCGAGGCCGTCTACGGTGCGGCCCCCGCTGATGATCAGGCCGCCCACGAAGCCGTTGCTGGCACTGATGCTGCCCAACGAGTTCAGGAAACTGAAGTTTTCTCCGGCGGGAACCACAGTTCCGTTGATTTTGGCGGCGGCATTGGCCACGTTGGTGCGGCGGGCAGCGCTGGAGTGGTAATAGGTGCTGCGTCCGGTGGTGATCAGTTGCAGTTGGGCGGCGTCGGGCAATTGGGCCAGGGTCAGGGTGGGCTTGCTGACCTTGCCGGGCAGCACCACATTTTTGGCGGCGGCGTCAACGATGGCTTTGCGGAAAGCGGCCAATGCGGGTTGAGGGTCGGCCACCTTGCCTGCCTGCTCCTTGACCCGCACCAATTTGCCGTTCTGTAGGGCATAACGGGCATTCTGGGCAGGCTGATTCACCAGACCCGTCAGACGCTTGAAGGCCGAATTGATGGTGGCGTCGTCCAGCACAATCCCGCTTTCGCGGACCCAGTACAGATTGGCGACCTGCAGGCCGGTCAGACCCGCCTTGCGCTGTGTGCCCTGCAGTTGCACCGTCAGCGGACGAATCAGGCTGTTGCCCTGAGCCACGTAACCTTGCAATTGCTCAGCGGTGTATTTGGCCTTCCACTCGGTCACCGGCACGCTGAGGGTGGTCAGGGTAGGAGCCGCGACGTAGGCGGCCACAGCACCACCGACATCAGCTTTGCGGCCCGGTGCATCGTCGGTCACGATGTAGCGCTTGGAGGCTTTGTCGAACGCGACGGTGGCGTTTTTGGGCTGGGTGTTGAGGCTGGCGGTCAGGGCACTCAGGCCCACTTTGGCCTGCGCCGCGTCCACTACGGCGATCAGGGGAAACTCCTGTGCCGGAGCCTGCCCCAGGGCTGCCTGCACCCGTGTCAGCACATTCCGGCTGCGTGTGGCCCGCTCGGCAGCAGCGATACTCGTCTGGGCATCGGCCCGCCATCCGAGGGTATCTGCGCCCACGGTCCAGCTTTGCTCGCCTGCCGTTACCGTCACCTGCGGGGCAGTGGCAGCGCGGCTGCCCACCGCTTCAAGCGCCTGCTCAGACGTCATTCCTCCAACATCAATTCCGGCGACGCGCAGTCCTGCCGCCAGCGTGTCATTGCCCTGTGTTGCCACACCCATAGCCAGCGCTCCACCCAAAAGCACCGCTGCCGAAACCCCAATCACCCAGACCTTCATCACTGCCTATTGTAAGGAAGTTCACGAGCAAAAGAATGATAAATTCGCACAGTCTAAGCGGCGGAAACTAAGCAAAAGTGCCCACCCAGACGCATCAGAAAGACATCAGAATGCCAAAAAAGCTTCAGGTATAGACTGCTTCCGTGACCAATTCTACATCCGAGTCCCCTGCTCTTACCCTGTCTTTACTGACTGAACAGTACGTTGTGGCGCAGCTTCCCGCTGGCTCGCCTCTGCCCGGCTGGGCGGCGGTGGGGGTGTTGTGGGCGGTAATGGGGGCACCCGGCGAAATCAGTATCGTCACGTCGGAGCAGAATGTGCCTTCTCCGGTGCCCTCTGACCTCATGGTAGAAGGCGGCTGGGCAGCGCTGCGCCTGCATGGGCCGTTCCCCTTCCATCTGACGGGAATTCTGGCAGCCGTGCTGAACCCGCTGAAAACCGCTGGCGTGGGCATTTTTGCTCTGTCTACCTTTGACACCGACTATGTGCTGGTCAAGGCCGCACAGGTGGCGCAGGCGCGGGCCGCACTGGAAGCCGCAGGTCACCATTTCAAGGACTGATTGGCTTCACTGGGCAGGGGGAACGCGACAGGGGCAAAAGCAGTGGATCACCAGGGTGCAGCGGGCCGTAACGCCGCCCAGTGTCGCGCCAGCCTGTGCCTCCCCAGACGGTGGTCGGCAGCCCCGGAATGACCCACCCCCCCATATCGGCGGCGCGGCCAGAGGCGACCTTCAGCACCGTCAGACCTTCGCGCTTCAGGAAAGCCCCAGCTGTCGCGGGCATTTCTCCGACATTGACAGCCAGAACCCGCCCGGCCTGCTGCGCGGCCAGCAACACCAGCCATTCGGCCCGGCAGGGCGCACACCCACTGGCCCAGAAGCTGACCAGCAGAGGTTGTGCATCGGTGGGCACGGGCAAGCGGAGCAGTTGGCCAGCGGCAGTGCAGACCTTATAAAGGGCACCAGAGTAAGGACACCAGAGTAGCCACAGCCAACGCCGCAGCTGGGTTTGGCAGCTGGGTTTGCCTGCATCCCTGGCCCCGTCCAGACCAGCACCACACAGATACGCCGCATCTGTGCAGAGTGAAGTTTGTGCAGAGTGAAGGCCGCCTGTCAGCGCACCATCAATGGAGGCCGCCACCCCACGCAGACAGCAGATGATCCTGGCTGCACTGCTTTTGCGCTGTTCACGTCTGACCTGAACATGACCTGATCCTGGAACCTGAGGTTCATTGTCAGCTTGTTCTGGCTTGGAGCTGACCGAAACGTGATGTGAGGCTGACCTGTGAGAGATGAAATGCCTCCGTATGCGTCCTCTTTTGCTGACCGCCGCGCTCCTGATGACCGGAGCCGCTTCTGCCGCCGACCTCAAGGTCTACCCCTACGACGGCTCCCGCTTGCTGGCAGGACAACGCTTTGACCTGCGGATTGAAGCCGAGAACGTGAAGGGCTTCAAGTCGGCCACCCTCCGGTTAGACGGCAAGGTGATCGAAGGCTTGGTGCAGACCAACACCAAAGAAACCAGCACCGAATGGACCCTGCGCGACCAGAGCATCACGCCCGGCGCTCACTCGGTCAGCGTGGTATGTTCCGATGACGCAGGCGTGCAGACCAAGGTGGCCCGCTGGACGGCAGACGCGCCCGCCCCCACTGCCAAAGCCAAAAAAGTCATCCTGTTTATTGGCGACGGCATGAGCTGGAACGTGATGAACGCGGCCAAAATGGTGGCCTTTCCCTACAACGCGGCCAACGGCCTGCCCACCGGCAAATTGGCGATGGAAAGCGACCTGAGCAGCATGGCCAGCGTGACCACCAGTTCTTACGATTCGGCCCTGGCCGATAGCGCCAACACCGCCAGCAGCATCGCCACTGGCCAGAAAATTCTGGTGAACGCGCTGAACGTGTACCCCGACAACACCGACAACACGCTGGATAATCCCCGCGTCGAGCCTATTACGGGCATTTTGCGCCGCACCACGGGCGCAAGCATCGGCCTGGTGTCTGATGCGTTCGGCACCGATGCCACGCCCGCCGCCTTTGCTGCCCACACCCGCCGCCGGGGAGATTATCAGGCCATTGCCGACCAGTACTTTAACGGCGAGGTGAAGCCCGACGTGCTGCTGATCGGCGGCAGCCGCGACTTCATTCCCTCGACCGCTCCCGGCAGCCGCCGCAAAGACACCACCGACTGGATTGCCGACAGCCAGAAACTCGGCTACAACTTTGTCAGCACCCGCACCGAACTGCTGGCCGCCAACAGCAACAAGCTGTTCGGTCTGTTCAACATAGACAACGTGCCCAGCTACCTTGACCGCGCCCAGTACAAAGGCGAGAACACCCTCAAAGACTTCAAGGATATGCCCTACCTGTGGGACAGCACCCAGAAGGCCGTCGAAACGCTGGAGAAAAACCCCGATGGCTTTTTCCTGATGGTGGAAGCGGGCATGATCGACAAGTTCGAGCATCCCCTGGATTGGCAGCGGGCCGTGTGGAACGTGCTGGAGCTGGATAAGGCTGTGGCGTGGGCCAAAGACTACGCCAGGAAAAACCCCGATACGCTGGTCCTGGTGACCGCTGATCACGCCCACTCGCTGACCGTGTACGGCGGCTACGACGCCACCAAAGGCCCCGGCCAGCGCAACGCCGTCGGCGTGTACGAGGCCGCAGGCTTTCCCACCTATGGGGACAAACGCGACGCCAACGGCTTCCCCGTGCCCGAAACCGCCCGCACCTACGCGGTGGGCTTTGGCGCGACGCCCGACTACTGCGAAACCTACCTGGGCCGCGCCGAGTACCAGGACCCCACCGTCAGCAACGGCAAGACCGGGGCCGAAGCCGGATTCGTACCCAACCCCAAAATCTGCGCCGAGGGTGCCGTGCAGCGCGTCGGCAATCTGCCCACCAGCGCCAACCAGGGCGTGCATACCGCCGACCCCATGCCCCTGTTCGCCTTCGGAGCCGGAGCCGAGAACTTCATGGGCGTGATGGATCAAACCGAAATCTTCTTCGGCATTGCCAAGGCGATGGGTCTGGACGGACGCAAGAACAAGTAAGCCAGCCTAAAATGGGGGCGGGACACTCTGAATGGGGTGTTCCGCCCTTTGCTTTGGTTGCGTTTTGG
>JAQBPF010000275.1 GCA_028287665.1 Deinococcus sp.
TGAAGGAGGGCCACGACTTCCCATGCATCATTGAAGACCGGGCTGCCGCTGGAGCCAGGAGCAGTAGCGGTGTCGTATTGCAGAAAGTCAGCCAGACGGTCAACCAGTCTGTTTTCTATGAGCGCAATCTGCTTGGGCTCGCCAGAAGGGTGCTGAATGATACTCAGCGCTTCACCGATCAGGTTTTTGTCGTTGCTGCCGAACAGGGGAAGCCAGCCAAACGCCGCCGTATCCCCCTCTACAGCCACCAAGGAATAGTCCAGCGCCTCCGACGTCAGAAAGAGGGCCGCAGGATCAAGATTGAGCGTGATGGGCGTTCTGATGGTGTTGTCGGGCCGCCGTTCGTAATCGAATTCGATGACGCTGGTGCGGGCCGAAGCCGCATCTTCCAGGACATGATGGTTGGTCAGGATGGTGCGGGGGCCGCACAGCCAGCCCGTGCCGTAGCCGAGGGTGCGCCCGTTGGCAGCGCGAATGACCACCCGGCCCACCGCCCGCGACGCTGCCCGCGCCAGATCCAGATAAGACACGTTGACCAGATCATTGGCCCCCAGCACACGCTCCAGCCCCAGCCGCACGCTGTCGGGCAGGTGGGCCACCACGTCGCTCATGTCTTCCCGGCCTTCCACCATCGCCCGCGCATCCGGCAGAGGGACCCCCAGCCGGGTCAAGCGGGCCTCGATCCGTTCAGGCGATTCTGCCGCCAGCGGGCCATCTACATTCAGCCGCTCCAATTGTCCGGCCCGCACGCCACCCCGCTGGATAAACCGGGCCTGAGCAGCCTGCATCACGTCCTGTGGCACCATTCCTGACGGTCCATTCTCAAACCCGTTGGTCATGGGTCAGGGTAGCCGGACCGTGGGTGAGGACGGTTTGAGCAGGGAGTTCCTGCCGGGCCGTGTTGGCTGGGGCACGCAAAAAGCGGTCAGGCAGAGGCAAACTGCCCCCGCCTGACCTGCTGATGACCTTTGAAGCTGTGAGCGCCGCACCCTCTCAGCGCGGCCTCAGGCTCAGTCCTGGCTGCCTTTCCTGGCCTGCTGCGCCTGCCATTCCTGCTGGCCCACCTCGTCCAGTGCGCGGAAATCTTCGTCGGTCAGGGTGAGGTGGGCGGCGGCCACGTTTTCCTCCAGGTGTTTGACCTTGCCGGTGCCCGGAATCGGCAACATGACCGGGCTGCGCTTCAGCACCCAGGCCAGCGCCACCTGCGACGGCGAGGCGTTCAGGCGGGCAGCGATGTCGCTCAGGACGCTGCCTTCGCGGGCCAGCCCACCTGCGGCCAGCGGGAACCACGGAATGAAGCCAATGGTGTTGGTTTCGCAGTAGTCCAGCACAGCTTCCGATTGGCGCGTGACGAGGTTGTAGAGGTTCTGAACGGTGGACACCGGGAAGACCTGCTGGGCTGCCTGAATTTCTTCCACGCTCACTTCGCTCAGGCCTGCATGACGGATCACGCCTTCATCCATCAACTGCTTGATGGCGTCGAATTGCTCGTCACGGGGCACCTTACTGTCGATACGGTGCAGTTGCCACAGGTCTATGCGGTCCACGCCCAGGCGGCGGCGAGACAGATGCGCCTGCTGCTTGAGGTACTCGGGGCGGCCCACCGGAATCCATACGTCTGGCCCAGTGCGGGTCAGGCCGCCTTTGGTGGCGATGACCACCGTATCGTAGGGATGCAGCGCGGTACGGATTAATTCCTCGCTGACGGCGGGACCGTAGCTGTCGGCGGTATCAATAAAGTTCACGCCCAACTCGGGCAGGCGGCGCAGGGTTTCCAGTGAACCTTCGGGGTCGGCGGGGTCGCCCCAGATGCCCTGCCCGGTGATCCGCATGGCTCCAAAGCCCAGGCGGTTCACGCTCAGGTCGCCGCCAATTTTAAAAGTGCCGCTTTCAGCTGCGTTGATGGCAGTCAGTTCAGTCTGTGTCATGGTGGTTCCTCCGAGCGGCATTGTGCGCGTCAGGCCGTGATGGGGCCACGCGGGAAAGCTTTAACTGGCGTGCAGGTTTCACTCATCTTCGGCGGCGAGGGTCTTCAGCTGGAGGAGCCGTCGGTTTCCGGGACGTCGCAGGTTTAACGGAACACGAAATGAGACAGGCGTTTGCGGTGGCGGCTGCTCCAGTCGATACTTGGACGGGGCTGTTCGGGCGGCAGGTAGCCGAGGCGGTACACGGCCATCAGTTCCAGGTCGGGCGGCACGTGCAGAAGCTGCTGCACTGCCGCCCACTGACGCGGAATCTCCATGGGCGTACTGACAAACTGGATACCCATGCCGAGGCTGCCCACCGCATTCCAGATATTTTCGATGGCTGCCCCCAGGCCAAAAATGCTGTAGAAGCCGCTGAGTTCGCCGGGTCGGTATTCGCCTTTATCCAGCAGGGCGGCCATTAGCAGCGGGCTGCCCTGCACCAATTTTCGGTTGTCTTCGCCCAGCTTTCTGGGCACGCCCAGTTGCCGCATCACCTTCAGGCCCGCGTCGCTGAACACCTGCCGCGTAAACGGCTTCAGGGGGCCGGGCAGATGGTCGATATGAATGCCGTCGCGCCGCTCTTCCATCTCGGCAGTGCTGAAGCGGAAATAGCGGCGGTATCGCTCAAAAAACACGCCCGCTTCGATCAGTTCGGTCATGCTCTCGCCCGCGATCCGGGCCACCTCGCCAATCGTCTGAGGATTCTCGATCAGCACGAAGCGCCAGGGCTGACTGTTGAAGTGGCTGGGCGCGGCCTGGGCCACCCGCATCAGCGTTTCCTGGTGTTCGCGGCTGACGGGGCCGGGCAAAAAAGGGCCGTTGCTGGTGCGGCGGGCCAGCATCCCCTGAATCACGGCGGGCAGTTCTATGGAAGGATTCAAGGGCACACGCCTTTGAACAGGCGACGGCAGGAATGCGGCACAGTAGACATGATCTTTACGCTAGCAGCTTGGACAGGAATCAGGAGGGATGTGGAAAACGGAGCGCCTGAACGCCCATTGGTCATCATTGACCTGATCTCGCAGAGCAGCGCCGTTCAGCGGCACCTGGCCGGGTGCACAGAGGAAGAGATTCTGGCCTGGCTGGGACGGCGTGGCAATCTAAGACCGCATTATTTTCAGGGGCAGCAGCGAGGTTACTTCTTCTGCTCGTATCTGGGTTTCTGCGACTTCTTTGATTTCTACAGGGGGAAGTTCGTGTTCTACATCAACCACAGCACGTGGACACCCGACTAGCTTCCACCTACCAGGCGGCCCACATTCCCCCCACAAAGGCCACTGCACACGCCAACGCCAGCCGCCAGTGTGCAGCTTTGCCTGGACGGGTGCGGGGCATCAGCAGCAGCAGGGCCAGCGCGGGCAGCAGCGCCCAGCCGCGTGAACCTTCCCAGAGGGCCAATCCACCCGACACCACCACGCCCGCACAGACGGCAAAAAACAGGGCGTGATGCGGCCAACGCACGGTTGTTTTACGGAGGCCCAGTTGCAACGAGAGGCCCAGCATCAGCAACACGGCAAGCAGCAGCGCCGTGACCAGCAGGGCCAGATGGTACGTCACTCAGCGGACGCGGCCGAAGGCAGGCAAGAGCGTGGGTTCTTCCTGCGCCGCATATCCGCGTGTGAGGAGGGTCAGACCTGTGCTGGTGGGCAAAATCAGCACGTCACGCAGGCGACCAGAGGCGATGAATGTTCCCGCTCCCTGCGCCGTATTGACCGCCTGGGCACCGGGGCCAGCCAACGCTTCGGCAGTGAATTGCGGCTTCTGAATCTCCATGATCCAGGCCAGGTTACGGGCGTCGCTGTCATAACGCACCGTCACTTCCTGGGCGTCCAAAGGGGGTCTGTTGCGCCACTGCACCCGCCGAATGCCGCCGCCGATGCGGTCTTTGAGGTCGGCCTGGGCGTCAAAAGAGCCGCTGGCCGTAAACAGGACGGTGGCGGTGAGGTCCTGCGGCTGCTTTGGCCCACAGCCCGGCACGGCAGCGCAGGCGCACATCAGGAGGGCCGAACGGGCAGACAGACGCATGGGCGCAAGATACCCCGGCGCGGCAGGGCTGCTGTGGGCCGAATGCCCCCTGCCTCAGCGCCCTCTACCTGTGCCGCCGACTGTGGCCTCAGCGCACGGAATTGCGTCCGGCACGTTTGGCCTCGTAGAGCGCCTGATCGGCCCGGCCAAACAACTGGTCGGCGCTGTCGTTCGGCCCCCGGTAAGAGGCCACTCCAAAACTGGTGGTGATCACCAGCCCGGCAAGCTGGGAATCGCTGATTTCGCGGCGGAGGCGTTCGGCCAGGACCAGGGCGTCGGGTTTGGCCAGTCCGGGCAACAACACCACGAATTCTTCCCCGCCCCAGCGTCCCACCATGCCGCCCGTGCTGCCCACATTGCGCCTCAGGCGTTTGGCCACCGCCCGCAGCACGTCGTCTCCAGTGCTGTGGCCGTGATGGTCATTGACGGTCTTGAAATGATCGATGTCGCCCACCAGCAGACTGAGGGGCGTTCCAGTTTTGCGGGCATATTCCAGCCCCCGGTTCAATTCTTCCTCCAGGGCGGCCCGGCCCGGCACACCCGTCAGAGAATCCAACCGGGCCGCCTTTAATTTGGCGTGGTCCTGCTCATGCATCACCAGATTCGATTCGATAAAGCGCGTGACGGTGTAGGAGATAGCCGCCATGACACTGACCACCAGCAGACCCGTGAACCACGCCGCCATCAGGCTGGGGGTGGTCGGCGGAGTGCGCACCAATGCGAACAGAACCAGGGCCAACACCCCATTGGTAAAAACCGTGCCCCAGCGCGATCCCAGCAACATAAAGCCCAGCGCGACCCCGCAGGTCAGCCACAGGGCGGCGTCGTAGGGCAGCAGGTCCTTGCTCAGTTGCCGCTGCATTTCCCACAGAGCAATGGGAAGCAGCGCGGCGTAAGTCGCCAGCGCGATGACGGTGACCCGGCGCGGCACAACGGACAGGGCCACCAGAGCCGCCAGACAGAGCAGCGCGGCCCAGTATTTGCCGTATTGATAGGCTTCAGGAAAGGCCCCCGGTGGGGCAATGAAAGATGAGACGAACGTGTAGATCAGGTAGCTCACTGCCATCAACCGCAACACCTGTTGACGGGTACGCAGCAGTTGATTCTCTAAGAGAGTGACAGGACGGGACATGTAATGGAGCGCATTCTAATGTGCAATACCTGACAAATGCCTTGACGCAATTAGATCGGGGGTCATTAGAACCTTCACAAGTTGCTTGGGAGCAGGGCCAAGTAGACCGACAGGCCGCTTGCCCGCCAAATCACCGGCCCTTGCTGCCAAGAATCAGAGGTATGAATAGTAAGACGATAAAAGGAAGCGGGCTTGGCAGAGGTCTGAACCCCCTGCCAAGCCCGCCTGATCCGGTTTAGAGCAGCTCGCCTTCAGAAAAGAACAACGCCAGTTCGCGTTCAGCACTTTCAGGGCTGTCACTGCCGTGCGTGACGTTCTCGCCGGTGGTGGTGGCAAAGTCTGCACGGATGCTGCCGGGAGCAGCGTTGGCGGGGTTGGTCGCGCCCATCATGCCGCGCCAGCCCAGAATGGCGTTTTCGCCCTCAAGGGCAATGGCGACGACAGGTCCGCCCGTAATAAAGTCCACGAGTTCCCCGAAAAAGGGGCGCTCTTTGTGCTCGCCGTAGTGTGATTCGGCGGTTTCACGGGCAATCATCATCTGCTTGAGGCCAACCACACGGTAGCCCTTCTTCTGAATGCGGGCGAGAATTTCGGGCGTCAGGCCCCGGCGAACCCCATCGGGCTTGATCATGGCAAAGGTACGTTCCATAGCGCCGTAAAGGATAGCAAACGCTGAGACGAGGCGCAGAACCCCAATATCGCGGCCAGCTCCTGTGATCTGAATCGTTTTTCCGGCCTGTTGTACTGCCACGTTTCCTCTGAGGTGTCCGGCTTCCGTACAATGTGAGGGTGACGTACCTTTCTGATTCTCGACCCTCTCCCGTAGCGTCGCGAATCGCGCTGACAGTCAGTGCGGTTGCGGCGGCGGGTCTGGTGTTAACGCCTCTGGCTGTACTGGGGCGTTCCTTTGACGGCAATGCGGTGCTGCTTCACCTGAGCGGCGCGGCCCTCAACCTGACCAGCGACCCCCAAGTCTTGCTGCCTTCCTCAGGGACAACCGTGGCCCTGGGGTGGGCCACCCTGATCCTGATGCTGGCAACGCTGGTGGGAGCGCTGCGCCGTGAACGCTGGTTTTGGATCACAGGACTGCTGGGCTTTGCCACGGCGCTGGCCGCCGTTTTGCTGCTCAATGGCGTCCTGAATGCAGAATCGGCCCGGATTACTGCTGATACCACCCTGCGGCCCGGAGCCAAGCGCACCCTCCGCAATTTTTACGGGGGCGGCGGCATGAACCTGGGCCTGTTCCTGCCCATGCTGGCCGGGCTGATCGCCGCGGGGGCTGGCCTGAGTGCCCGGCAGGTCTGGTGGGACCGCCTGAACCGCCTGCGGAGCCTGCTGGTGCCCACTGTGGCGATTGGTCTGGCGATTCTGGTGGGTGCCATCGTAGTGCTGCTGGTGCAGCCCGCCGTCAACGGCACAGGTGCGCCTCTGAGCTTGTGGGGCGGCTGGCTGGCCAAAACCGACCTGGTGTATTTCGTGTACTCCACGCTGTTTGCACCCATTACGCGCCTGAACCCTTTCCTAGACAGCCTGAAACTGGCGACCCCGCTGATTTTTACGGGCCTGAGTGTGGCGTTTGCCTTCCGCACCGGCCTCTT
The DNA here is from genome assembly GCA_028287665.1 of Deinococcus sp. GTDB lineage: Bacteria > Deinococcota > Deinococci > Deinococcales > Deinococcaceae > Deinococcus. The sequence continues at coordinate 6,723 of JAQBPF010000275.1, forward strand.
CAATGTGGGCGCTCCGGGTCAGCTGACCATGGGTGCCATCGGCGCGATGCTGGTGGGCGTGTATGCCCCCGCTGGACTGGGCTGGTTTCTGCTGCCCCTGTCGGTGATCGCGGCGGGCATTGGCGGCGCACTGTGGGGCGGCATTCCCGGCCTGCTCAAGGCCCGCTTCGGCTCCAGCGAAGTCATCAATACCATCATGCTCAATTACATCGCTTCGGCCATTTTCATCTTCCTGATCGGCAGCGAAACCTTCCCTTTCCTGGGGCGCACCTACAACATGCCCTTCAAGGCAGAAGGCTTCGAGGCCCGAAGCAATGAACTGCAGGAAGGCGCACGCCTGCCCACGCTGCTGCAATTCTTCAATGTGGGCGGCAACGGCGCAACCGTGATGAGCCTGGGCATCGTGTTTGCCCTGATTACTTTGGCCCTGGGCCGCTGGATTCTGGGCCAGCGCAAGGCCAGGAACGCTGGCCTGTTGGCCTTTATTGCTGCGCTGGTGGTCGGCGCACTGACCTGGAGAATCGGCATTCCGGTGCAGATCGCGGGCAGCCAACTGAACGCCTCGTTTCTGATCGCGCTGCTGTGCGTGGCTGGATTCGGCACCCTGATGTGGCGTACCGCCACCGGATACGCGCTGCGTGCCGTGGGCCTCTCGCCCAAAGCGGCGGAATACGGCGGCATCAGCGTGGCCCGCAATACCATCCTGGCAATGACCTTTGCCGGAATGTTCGCGGGGTTGGCGGGCACGCACTACGTGAACGGCGGCGCACTCGACGAATACCGCCTGAAAGGCAACATGCCTGTCAACGTGGGCTTCGACGGGATCGCCGTGGCCCTGATGGGTCAAAGCACCCCGGTAGGCGTGGTCGCCGCCTCCATGCTGTTCGGCACCATCGATACTGGCGGCATCGACGTGGACCTGAAGCTGGAGCAGATCAACAAAGACATCGTGACGGTACTGAAAGCATTGATCGTGCTGTTTATCGCGGCAGGTGGATTCCTCAGCCGCCGCGTGACCGATCCACCCCCTCCCCAATTGTTGAAAGCTGTAGAAGCCACAGGCAAGGCCGACGCAGCACACCTGGACGCGCCCGTCGCCAAAGCCGAACAGGGCACGCCACTGCCCAACGTGGGCCTTTCGTCTGAAAGCAATACCCGTGAAGGGGGCAAGTAAATGCAGGACCTTCTGTCCCAAATTTTCGGGATTTCATTTCTGGCCATCTTTATCCGGTCGTTTGTCCCGCTGCTGCTGACGGCCCTGGGCGGCCTGTTTTCGGAGCGGAGCGGCGTGGTCAATATCGCGCTGGACGGCCTGATTATTTTCGGTGCCCTCAGCGGCGCAATTATTACCAAGCAGATCGAGCCTGCGCTCGGGCCACTTTCCCCCTGGGTGGGTTGGGTTGCTGGCGCGCTCGTGGGCGGGTTCGTGGCCTGGATTCACGCCGTCCTCAGCATCAAGTACCGCGCCGATCAGGTCATCAGCGGCACGGCCATCAATCTGCTGGCCAGTGGTGTGCCGCCCGTGATTCTGGCCGCGCTGTACGGCAGCAGCACCGAAAGCCCCAAGGTGGAATATGGCCTGCCGCTCTGGGGGGTGGGCGAACTGCGCTTCTCGCCGCCGGTGTACTTTGCCTTTGTGCTGGTGGCCGTCATCTGGTACGTGGTCTACAAGACGCCGTATGGCCTGCGGCTGCGGGCCACGGGCGAACAACCCGGCGCGGCAGCCAGCATGGGCGTGAACGTGCGCCGCATGCGGTACAGCGCCGTGATTCTGTCGGGGGTTCTGGCAGGCACGGCAGGCGTGTTCCTGAGCATCGGCAACCTCGATTCCTACGTGCGCAATATGAGCGCCGGGATGGGTTTTATCTCACTGGCCGCACTGATCTTCGGGCAGTGGAAACCGCTGGGCGTGCTGGGCGCTACGGCACTGTTCGGCTTCCTGCAGGCCCTGTCTATTCAGCTGGGCGGCACCGACCTGTTGCCCCCCACGCTGGTGTCGGCCCTCCCCTTCCTGGTGACCATTCTGGCCCTGATTTTTACAGGTCGCAGCGCCGCACCCAAGGCCATCGGCAAACCCTTCGACGGCTGACCCGGCCTTATTCTTCATTGGCAGAGCTGAATCCAGTGGCCGCCCAGGACTCCTCCGGGCGGCCCTCTGAGGCCTGAGAGGGCTTGAGACTGTTACAGACTGTATGGAATCAGAGGGCCAAGCTATGAAAGGATTCAAGTGTCAGCCAAGTCAGTCCAGGCTGCTGACTCGACATGACGGCAACACATAGGATGAAGAAAGCGTAAGGTGGTGCACATGAGCTTCGGTTCGACCCTCAAACAAGCCCGCGAAGCCCAAGGTCTAAGCACCCAAGATTTGTCGCTGAAAACCAAAATTCGCAGTGACTACCTGCGGGCGCTGGAAGACGGCAACACAGCGCTGCTGCCCGAGCGGACCTTTGCCCGCTCCTATCTGCAGCGCTATGCCCGCGAACTGGGAATGGACCCAGCCCCACTGCTCAGCGACTTTGACCGGCTGTTGCCTGCCTCACCTGAAATCGCTCAGTCGTTGCAAACGCCTGCGGCGCGTGCCCAGGTGGGTCGCCGGGGCCTGGGACCAGCCGCACTGGCAGGATTGGCAACTGCCGCTGTGGTTCTGGGCGCAGGCGGATACTACCTGTTCAATCGGCCCAGTGCCGCCCCGACACCCACCGTGGTCATCACTCCGGAGAGTGTGGTCAAGCCGCCTGCCCCCGCCCGCACAGTACGCCTGAGCATCAGCAGCGTGCCGCCCGGCGCCAAGGTCTTTCTGGACAACCGCGATCTGGGCGTCACTCCTGTCAAGTCCTTTCCGGTAGATGCCCGCCAGAATGCCGTGCTGCGCGTGGAGTATAGCGGGCGGCAGAGCATCAACCAGACCATTTCGCTGCAAACTGGGCGCAATCTGCGGGCGCGGTTATTGCCGACAGCACAGGGCAAAAGCAGCTTGGCCGACCTGGCAGTGTTGCAGGCCGCGCCCAAACCTGCGGCGAGCGGGACTCCCCAGGGTGCACAGACCATCAAGCCCGCAACGCCGACTCCAGTCAAGCCTCCTGCTGCCGCCGTGCGCGTCACCTTCTCCGCTCCCTCGTGGACACGCATTACCGACAAAACGGGCCGCGTGCTCTTTGAAGGCACGCCCACTGCCGGAACCACCAAAAGCTTCCCCGCAGGCGTGGTTATCCGGGCAGGCAACGCCGGAGCCGTCAGCGTCAGCGTGAACGGCGGCGCGGCTCTGGCACTTGGGGGCAGCGGGCGCGTGGTGACACGGTCTTTCTAGAACTGGGATCGTCAGACCTCCAGTTCAGGAAACAGGCCCGCCGGAGATCACTCTCAGCGGGCCTGCTTCAGTTGTGACGACTAGAGCAGTTCTCCGAATTACACCACCGAAAAAAGAGACTTTCGGTGGCTCCATTCTCCGTCCTGCTCAATGAAATTCACTCGCTCCGCTCGGTCATTAGTATGACAAATGCTCTATTCAGCAAACCGCTTCAGCACATCCCGGCTGATCACGAGGCGCTGCACCTCATCCGTGCCTTCGCCTATGCGGGTCAGGCGGTTGTCGCGCCAGAAGCGTTCCACCGGGTATTCCTTCACGTAGCCGTAGCCGCCGAGCATCTGAATGGCTTCGTCGCAGGCTTCGACGCCCACCGTGGTCGCGTACAACTTGGCGCGGGCCACGGCTGCTGTGAAGTTCATTCCGGCGTCCTTCAAATCGGCAGCCTTGCGAATCAGCAGGCGGGCCGCTTCCAATTTGGTGTCCATATCGGCCAGACG
>JAQBPF010000287.1 GCA_028287665.1 Deinococcus sp.
CTCGCGCTTCAGCCTGGGCACCACGCCCGAAGCCCGCGCCCTGTACGAATCGTTGGGCTTCCGGGCGGGTGGAGCAGAACTGGGGCTGACACTGGAATAGACCGGACGGGAAGGCCCCCGCCTGCCCCCGCGCTATCCTGCGCCCCATATGTCTCAGCAGTCGGGCTACCAAACGGTCATCGGGTTAGAGGTGCATTTGCAGTTGCGGACGCGCACCAAGATTTTTACGGCGTGTCCTGCCGATTACCACGGCGCGGGGCCGAATGAATTTACCGACCCGATGGTGCTGGGCCTGCCCGGTGCGCTGCCGACCCTCAACCGCGAGGCCGTGGAACTGGGCATGATGTTCGGCCTGGGCCTCAACTGCGACGTGTCGGGCTTCACTCAATTTCACCGCAAAAACTACTTTTATCCCGATTCGCCCAAAAACTTTCAGCTGTCGCAGTATGACCGCCCGATTGCCCGCGACGGTTACCTGGACGTGGAGGGCGGGCGTGTGCGGATTACCCGCGCCCACCTGGAAGACGATGCGGGCAAGCTGATGCACCCCACCTACGCGCCCTACAGCCTGCTGGATCTGAACCGGGCAGGCTCGGCCCTGATCGAGATGGTCACGGAGGCCGATATTAAGGGGCCGGAGCAGGCCCGCGCCTTCCTGGAGGCCGTGCAGGCCATCGCGCAGGCTCTCGGCGTCTCGGACGCCACGCCCGAAGAGGGCAAGATGCGCTGCGACGTGAATATCAGCGTGCATAAGCCGGGAACGCCGTGGGGCACCAAAGTGGAAGTGAAGAACCTGAACTCGTTCCGCAGCGTGGCCCGCGCCATAGATTATGAGGCGGCGCGGCAGGCCCGCGTGCTGGACGGTGGCGGCCAGATTACCCAGGACACGCTGGGCTGGGATGAGGGCGGCCAGAAAACCTTTCTGATGAGAACCAAGGAGGGCGAGGCCGATTACCGCTACTTTCCGGAGCCGGATCTGCCCCCGCTGGACATCACGCCGGAATGGATAGAACGTGTGCGGGCGCGGATGCCGGAACTGCCCGCGCAGAAGCGGACGCGCTATATCGCGGCGGGCGTGCGCGAGGCCGACGCCGACACCCTGAGTCTGGACGTGAACCTCAGCCGCTTTTATGACGAAGCGTTGGCCGAAACGCCTGCACCAGATGCACAGCGGTTGTCCAACTGGCTGCTGACCGAGGTGACAGGATTCCTCGCTGCCAGTGAGCAGGGCATCCGTGAGACTCAGCTTCAGCCCACGCATCTGGCCGCCCTCGTTCGCCTGATCGACGCCGGAACCATCAGCGGCAAAATTGCCAAAGACCTGCTGCCTGACGTGATGGCGGGCCAGAATCCAGAAACGCTGGTGCAGGAGCGCGGCCTGATGGTCGTGACCGATACCGGAGCCATCGACGCGGCCATCGACACCGCCATGCAGGCCAATCCCAAAGCTGTGGAACAGTTCCGCGCCGGGAACGCCAAGGCCGCCAACGCCCTGTTTGGCCCGGTCATGAAGGCGATGGGCGGGCAGGCCAAACCCGAAGTCGTGCGCGACCAACTGATGAAAAAGCTGGCGGAATGAGCACCAACAGGGCTTACAGGCGTTCAACTCCCGCCCGCCACACTCTTTTCCCACGTTCCACAACCCACAGCCCACACCCCCATCATGGCTGACGAAATGAAGGCCCCCACCCCCAAATCTGCCCCGGATGCTGGCGCTCCCCGCTGGCGTTCGTTGGCGCTGGGGGCGCTGTGGGTGCAGGTCGCGGGTCTGTTTGGATTGGTGGCCTACGCGCTGTGGCACGATTCATTCAGCGAGTTGGCCTGGCTCAATGCCTTCGATTCGTTTCTGGCGGCCCTGGTGATGTGGTGGTGGACGGCCACACTGGCCCGCGTGACGCTGGGGCAGGCTATTTCCACCGAGCCTCTGCCTGGACCTGCTGCGCCCGGTGCAGGACAGGTGCGGGCGCTGCGGCTGGTGTTTCCGTGGCTGACGGCGCTGCGCCTGTCGCTGTGGTTTCTGACGGTGCTGAGCGTGACCAGTGACACCTCTCTGGAAGCCAATCCGGTGGCCCTGACCGCCCTGCTGACCGTGTGGGGCGCAGCCATTTTTGCCAGCAATGCCATGTACGGCAGTCTGGCGCGGTTGGCCGCCAATCCCGCCGACCCGCTGAGCCGCGAGCGCCTGCTGGTCTGGCTCAATTGCTCAGCCGCGCTGAGTGTGGCCATGACGGTCTTCAATGTGGTGCCTCTGGCCGGATTCAGCACCACGCCCGACCTCACCAATCAGCTGGTCTACGGTTTGTCGGGCGCGTTGGACGTGGTGGCGACGCTTCTGGCTTTCCGGGCGGTGCAGACCATGCCCACCGACCCTGCACCGCCTCAGCAGGCTCCCCATTCCTGAACGCTCAGGCGTCAAGGTGAAGGTCAGAAGAACCGGAGGGGCAGTTGGTGGCTGCCCCTCCGGTTCTTCCTGTCACGCAGGAAAATTCAGGTCTACGGTGTACGTCCTCTGGCCTCTGGCAGGCTATTTTGTCCAGCCGTGTTCGTAGCAATAGGCCCAGGTTTCGCCCGGCTCGGCGCTGCGAATGATGGGGTGAGACTGCGTGTGGGCGTGGCGGGTGGCGTGTTTGTTCTTGCTGGAATCGCAGCATCCCACGTGCCCACAGGTCATGCAGGTCCGCAGATGCACCCAGGTATCTCCGCTGGCCAAGCACTCCAGACAGGCGTCGGCCTCGGGGATGGTAGGGCCAGCGTTGTGCTGGGCGTGGCCGCACTGGGCCTGCTGCTCGGCACTGAGTGACACGGCGGGCCGGTCGGCAAGGTGGCGGGCAATCTCAGCCCGCGTGAGGTGTTCGGGGGTCAGCAGGTCCAGCAGTCCGGCAGCGATTTCACGGCGTGGGGTCAGCACATGGCGTGCGCCCAGGGCCTGCAACTGCATCAGGGCCTCCGGGCTCTCGGCGTGGGTCAAGATCTCCAGATCGGGAGCCACGGTGCGGGCCACGCTCACGGCGCGTTCGGTCATTTCGGCGTCATCGTCGGCAATCACCAGGGCGCGGGCCGAGGCCAGATTCAGGTCGCGCAGCAGGCCAGCGCGGGTGTAATCGGCAATCAGGACAGGTGCGCCGCGCCCGGTCAGTTCGCTGGCTCCGTCTGGGCTGCGGGTAATGACCGAATAGGGGACGCCAGCCCGGCTCAGTGCGCGGGCGGCCAGACGGGCGTGCGGCCCGTATCCCGCAAAGACGACCCGTCCGGCCACAGGCAACGCGGAATGGGCGTCTGGTTCTGCGGGTGCGGCGGCAGCCGTCTGCGCGGCCACAGCTTCACGTTTTCTGCCCCCCGGCAGCTTGGTACTGGCAGTTGCCAGCGGCCCAGCCAACGCCGCCACTGCTGGCGTCAGGACCATCAGCAGCACCGTGGCAGCAATAAAAATCTGGGTGCCGCGTTCGCCCAGGCCCACAAAGCTCAGCCCCAGCGCCTTTCCACTGCCCGCCAGCACAAAGGAAAATTCCCCGACCTGCGCCGTCAGCAGCGCCACCGGAAGGGCAATGGCGGCGCGTTCGCCCAGCAGGCGCACACTGACCCCCGTCACCAGCGCTTTCAGGAGGGCCATCAGGATCACGGCACCCAGCACAATCGGCAGGTTGCGGATCAGGAAGCCCAGATCCAGTTGCAACCCCACCGACAGGAAAAACGCCGCGCTGAACAGGATTTGCAGCGGCAAAATTTCACCGAGCGCCTGCATTCCGTAGCGGCTTTCACTGACCAGCAGCCCTGCCAGAAAGGCCCCGAGTGCCAGGCTGACGCCTGCGGCTGCGGTCAGGCTGGCGGTGCCAAAGCACAGCGCCACCACCGTCAGCAGAAAAATCTCGTTGCTACAGGTGCGGGCCACCACTTACATGATCGGCGGCACCAGACGGCTGGCAGCGACCAGCACAAACACGATGATGCCTGCGGCTTTGGCCAGGGCCAGCGCCACTCCGCCCAGGCCCCCGCCCTGTCCGGCCAGCATGGGAATCAGCAGCACCATCAGCACCACGGCCAGATCCTGAAAAATCAGGATGCCCAGGGCCACCTGCCCAGTGCGTGCGCCCGTTTGCCCGCGCTCGGCCAGCACCCGCATCACGATGGCCGTGCTGGAGAGGGCGATCAGGCAGCCGGTAAAGACGGCACTCTGCCAGCCCACGCCAAACGCCACCAGCGCTCCGGTGACGGCCGTGACGGTGAGGCCGACCTGAAGGCCGCCGCCCAGAAAAATCAGCCGGGCAATGCGTTGCAGCCGCTCCAGGCTGAATTCGATGCCGATGGTAAAGAGCAGCAGCATCACGCCGACCTCGGACGCCGAGGAAATCAGTTCCGGATCGCGGATCAGGCCCAGAGCCCCCGGCCCGGCCAGCACGCCCGCCAGCAAAAAGCCGATGATGGGAATCAGGCCCAGCCGGAAGGAAAGGTAGGCCGCCAGTGCCGAAACCCCCAACAGCAGGGTCAGTTGAATCAGAAAAGCAGGGGGGCCGGTGTGGGCTGCCTCCGCCCCAGCCTGTGCAGCACCAGCATGGGCGGCCTCGGCCCCAGCCCACCCCCCGAAGACCAGTCCAGCGCAAACCGCAACCACCACTCCCATCCAGCTCCATACACGCCACATAGATTCAGAATGGCATGGGTGGTCAGTAGCTTGCAGCCCTGAGCTTCCTTTTGTGCTTCCTGCTGCTGGTCTTTCGCTGCTGGTCTTCTGGCCCGGTGCGCTGTCAGGTGGGCCGCGAGCGTTTCACCTGGCCTGCCAACCATCTTTTCTGGGCCTGCTCCGCCGCACAACCTGTTGAATCTCCTGGGTCAGTTCCGGGCGGGCTCAGGGGGGCTGGAGTGCTGGGCCACCGATGAAGATGCGAGATGCAGATTCAGAGCCTCCACGCGATATGCTCCTGCCATTCATGACGCACTCTTCTTCTCTCTCTGCGCCTGATCTGCGTGCGCCTGCACGGGGTCCCCTCGTTTCTCTGGGCGATTTGGCGTGGGATGTGCTGGCCAAACCCGACACCATTTTGCAACCCGGCGGCGATACCACGGGGCGGATGGAACTGCTGGGCGGCGGCAGCGCGGCGAATCTGGCGGTCTGGGCGCAGCGGGCCGGGTATCCCAGTACGTTTGTGGGCAAAATTGGCCGCGACCGCTTTGGGGAGCTGGCCACCGCCGACCTGGAGGCCGAGGGCGTGCGGACGGAGTTGACCCTCAGCGGGCAGCACCGCACAGGCGTCATTCTGGCCCTGATCGACCAGCGCGGCCAGCGGGCCATGCTGACGGGGCAGGGCGCAGACTGGGAGCTGCTGCCCGAAGAACTGCCCCGTGACGTGTTGCTGGGCGCGGGCCACCTGCACCTCACCGCCTGGAGCCTGTTCCGCGATCCGCCGCGTGCAGCCGCTCTCGAAGCGGCGCGGTTGGCCAAAGGGGCCGGAGCCACCCTCAGCCTCGACCCCGGCAGCTTTCAGATGATCGGGCAGATGGGCCGCGAGAATTTTCTGGCGATCGTGGACAACATTCCCTTCGATATTATTTTCCCCAATGACGACGAGGCCCGCGCCATGAGCCAGGAAAGCGACCCCGAACGGGCGATGGACTGGCTGCGTCACCGGTATCCGGGCGCGCTGGTGGTGCTGAAACTGGATGAAGAGGGGGCGCTGCTGGACGGCCCCTCTCAGCCCCGAATCCGCGTGGCCGCCACCCGCGATCATCTGCTGGACGCCACAGGTGCGGGCGACAGCTTTGGGGGCGCCTTCTTGGCGGGCTGGCTGGCCCACGGCGACGCGGTGCGGGCCGCCGAACTGGGCGCACAGGTGGGCGGCTGGGTGGTGTCGCGCTTTGGGGCGAGGCCACCGGGCGACGCAGAGCTGGAGGCACGTCTGGCCTCGGTGGGCGTGAAGGGGATGGGTATGGCCGCCGCAGGGGTGGCCCAATGACCCGGCTCGGCAGGCGCAAAACGCCGGTGTGGGTGTGGATCCTGCTGACGCTGCTGCTGCTCCTGCTGCTGGCGGCGGGCGGCGCGTTCCTGTATGTGCGCAGCCTGCTGGCCCCGGCGGGCGGCGCGGCCTACACGCTGGAAATCAAATCGGGCGACAGTTTGCCGCGCATTGCCCGTACCCTGCAGGACAAGGGCATCATCAAGAATGCCGACGCCCTGCGTTTCGTGATGCGTCAGGACGGCACGGCGGGCAGCCTGAAGGAAGGCTTTTACGACCTGAACGGCACATTGACCCTGCAACAGGTGGCCGACAAATTGGCTGGCCCTGCCCGCATTCCCACCGTCAGTGTCACGATTCCCGAGGGACGGCGCATCAAGGATCTGCCCGCCATCTTCAAGAAGGCAGGCTTTGACGGAGCGGCGATTGCGGCCGAACTGAAAAACGTCTCGCTGAGTACGTACGCTCAGGTCAAACCAGTCGCTCAGGCCAAAACCGCCACCAATCTGGAAGGCTTCGTGTTCCCGGACACCTACCAGTTCCAGCCCAAAGACAACGCCCGCACCATCGTTCAGGCGTTGGTAAACCGCATGAACACCGAATTCACGCCCGCGAATATTGCCAAAGCCCAGGCCCTGAAACTGGGTGTGCGCGACTGGGTCATCCTGGCCAGCATGGTGCAGGCCGAGGCCGCCAACGACGCTGAAATGCCGATCATTGCCGGAGTGTTTCTGAACCGTCTGCGCGACGGCATTGCGCTGGGCAGCGACCCCACCGTGGCTTACGGCCTCGGCAAGGATTTGCCCGAACTCGACCGCAGCGCCGGAGACTTTACCAAGGACACGCCCTACAGCACCTATACCCGCCAGGGGTTGCCTGCTGGCCCGATCAACAACCCCGGTCAGGCCGCGCTGATGTCGGTTCTGAGCCCCAAGCGCACCCTGCCCGATGGCCGCGCCGCCCTGTACTTTCTGCACGGGCTGGACGGCAAGATCTACGTGAACGCCGATTATCAGGCCCATTTGCGGGACATTGGGCGGTACAGGTAAACGCTTTGGTGCAAACAGAACAGCAACGCTAGGGGAGAAATAACAAGACGGGTTCGGCTCACAGGTTCAGGAGCCGAACCCGTCTTTTATTTCCGCAGTCCCTTCAGCAGCGGCCCCCGCTCCTTCAGCGCCTTTTGAAACGCCTGTGCATCGTTCATAGGGGCGGCGGTTTTGGCTGAACTGGACTGGGCTGGGGCTGAGGCCCGTGCAGGCTGGCCGTACAGATTCTTGACGCCCAGTTTCTCTCCCCCAGCTCCGGCAAAGCGGCGGGCGCGGAACATGCCGGGATGCTCTTCAAAGACGGCGGTCACACCATTGGGCAAGGCCGCGAGGTGGGCCGCAAACTGGCGTTCCTGGGCCAGTTCGGCGTGTGCCGCGCCCGTTCCCAGTTCGCCCAGCAGGCGGTCTATCAGGGCAAAGACACGGGCCGCGTACACATCGACTTCCTCGCGGCGCGGCAGGTAGCCCCGGTGAATCACCCGGTTGCGGAAGTCTGCGCCCAGCGCTTTGGCGGTCAAAAAATCCGGTTCGCGGCCTTCGCGCAGCAGGTAGGCCAGGGCCATCATGCCCACCTGGCGCTCCGATTGGCTGGACACATGCCGCCAGGTGGATTCCAGGGTGCCCGCCGCGCCATCAAAATCGGTCTGACCCTGTGCAGCGGCGCGTTCCAGGGCAAAAGAACGCACATAAAATTCAAAAAAGCGTTCCAGGGCGGCGGCAAAGCTGGCCACAGCCTCACGGGCGTAGCCGTCCATCAGCGCGCGGGTGCCCAGATCGAACAGTACCTCAAACTTTTGCTTGCGTACAAAGACGCAAAAGCGGGTGTGGCAGTGTGGACAGGTCACGTCATGTACGGCGCTGTCGGCAAACTCCACCTGCACTTCACGCTGGCAATGGGGACAGGCGGCGGGAAAACGCATGGCCGGAGTGTAGCGGCCCGCCGGGTAAAGCGGTATGACCACCCAGTCTCTTGGGGTAGATTGCCCCTGTGAATATCTGGCTGGGCAACCTGTGGCAAACGGCGGATTCGGAGCGCAAATGGGCCTTGGCGTTGGCGGCGGGCGTGCTGCTCCTTGGCGGGCTGACGCTGGGGCCAGCGCTCTTCCCATCGCCGCGAGTGCCCACCATCACGCGGCAAACGCTCGCGCCTGTGGCCGCCGCGCCGAGTGCCGACCCTGCCCCGGTCTACCCGCGCACCGCCAGCGTGCAGCCACTGATTTCGGGCCGCCTGAACCTCAATACTGCCACTTCCGAGCAACTGGAAGCCCTGCCCGAAGTGGGGCCCAGCATGGCCGCCCTGATCGTCAAGGCGCGACCACTGCGTTCGTTGGCCGACCTGGACGCGATTAAAGGCGTGGGCGAAAGCACCCTGAAAGCCCTCACGCCGCTGGTGTCGTTTTGAGGCTCAGTATCTATAAGCCCAGTGTCCATGAGTCCAGTGCCCATGAAACGGCGCGGGTTGGAAGGACACCCTGATGGCTGTTCCCCTTCAACCCCACGAAACCGTCACCGGACGCCACGCAGAGAAAGGCGTTCCTTCGCCGCGCCGTTCCAAGCCCCGTCCCTTGCCCAGAATCCCCACGGCTTCCACCTCTGGCGGGCGGGTGGCCTGGACGATTCCTGCCGTGCTGGGCGTTATGGGCGGCATTCTGCTGGGGCTGGGCCTGGGTTGGGGAACTCTGGCACTGTTGGCAGGCCTGCTGCTGGCCTGGTCGGATGCCCGCCCGTTGCTGCTGGCGGCCACCCTGCTGGGCGGCGGGGCAGGCTTCGGTGCTCAGCGCATCCAGGCCGCTCGACCCGACCCCATGACGCCCTGGATCGGCGCACAGGTGACGCTGACGGGCAACTGGGACGGCCAATTCCTGACCCTGAACGATCCACAGGCGCGGCTGGCGGTGGCCCCCAAACCCGGCATTCCCGCAGGCCGCGTGACCCTGAGTGGGCGGCTGGTGCGGCCCGATGGGCGGCGGATTCCCGGTGGATTCGATCAGGCGGCGTGGCTGCGCTCGCAGGGTGGGCTGTTTTTGCCCACGCCCACAGCGATTCTGGTGGCGGCCCGCGTGCGCTCCAGTACGCCCGAAAGGGGGGTGCGCGGGTGGTTCCGGCGCGGCCTGATCACAGGTCTGGGCGTGCGGGAAGCGGCGCTGATGGAGGCCATAGAACTCGGAGACCGCAACGATATCGGGCAGGAAAAGTTTGCGGAAGGCTACGGCGTGCGCGACGCCTTCAACCGCGCTGGGCTGGCGCACCTGATGGCCCTGTCGGGTC
>JAQBPF010000330.1 GCA_028287665.1 Deinococcus sp.
TCGCGTTTGCGGTGGCACACGGCGTTCCGGCCAGTGTGGCGGGGATTTTGCCGCTGGCCTACGCGCTGGCCCGCCTGACCCAGCACACCGGAAGCTTATGGAACGCTGTGATTGTTCACGCCCTGAACAACAGTCTTGCGGTGGGGCTGGGTGCAGTTGTGGCGGGCCGCAATCTGGGCGATGCTGCCCAGGCAGGCGACCTGCTCCGCAATCCGGCACTGACCATTCCTCTGGCCTTGGGAGCCCTGCTGTTTGGCGGTGTGGTCCTGTTGGTGCTGCATCTGTGGTTGGTGCCCCGGCCCGATCCCGCCGTCAGGAGTGTGCCGGGGCCCTGGCTCAGTGCGGCGTATGTGGGGGTGGTGCTGTTTGGCGTGCTGGCGGCCCTGTTGACCCTGCCTGCTGTGGCGCAGGTCTTGGCCAACCTGCAAGGAGCGCTGCGCTGAAGCAGGAGTCAGCCGGAGCCTGAAGCCAGAGGAAACTTGGCCCGTTCTGCGCTGCGAGTTGGCTCCCGTGGACACCTGTTGCTGGGACTGACCTGCGGTTCCTGGCGGCGGCCCGAAAACTACCCATTCACCTCTGGCTGGCTGGGCCGCTACAGTAAGCCGGATGTCCCGCCCTGCTCGCCGCCCCCGCAAAGTAAAGCCCGCTCCGGTTGTTCCGCCTCCCGCCAGCGATCCTGCGCCGCTGCCCATAGACCTGCTGACGGGGCCGCGTGGATTTGGCGCACAGTTGGCCAAATCCGAGCCGGTGCTGTGGCGCTACTGGGCGGCTCTGGTGATTACAGCCCTGCTGTCGGGGGTAGCCTATGCGCTGCTGGTGCGGCCCGCCGCTAATCTGGCCGCCGAGCTGACCAAAACCGCCGCGCCGCCCCTGATCGCGCATGTCACCAACGCCTTTGGCAGCGTCTTTCTGACCGTGCTGACCTTCGCCGTGATGTGGGGCCTGGGACGGCTGGGCGCAGGCCCTGGAAAGACCCTGCGTGGCAGCCGGGTCGCCGAGATTTTCAGTGCCTCGTTTGCCCTACTGGTGCCACTCTACCTGCTGGTCATCGTGCTGGCTCTCAGCACTCCGGCCAGCGCGTGGCTTCCCTCTGAGGGGGCGTTGGCTGCTGCGGGTCAGAATCCACGCCTGATCCAGCGGGCCGCTCTGGGCGCAGCGGCGCAGACGTCGGGTGCGTTGGCGCTGGGGATCGTGACGGTGCTGGGTACGGCGGCGCAGTGCGGTTTGGCTTTCTTTGCCCTGCGGGAAACAGTGGGCCACACGGGGCGGGCCGCGCTGGGGGCCTTGCTGCCCCTGCTGCCTGCGCTGGTGGTGGGCTTTATTGCCGTTGCGCCGCTGCTGTTGGCCCGCTGAATCACACCAGCCCAGGCCCCGGCGCAAAGGCTGGAGCCTGTGATGCAGGCTGTGTGTTCTCTAGCCGAACACACTCTTGGCGGGGTCCCACAAGCGCCACAGTTCGTAGGCGCCGATCATCAGGTGCAGCACCAGTTTGGCCACCAAGCCAGTCAGCAGGCCGACCAGGGTGCCCCACGCGGCCCGCACAGCTTCGGGCACAGGTTTACGCACGATCACCAGTTCAGCGATCAATGCTCCGGCCAGCGGCCCAAGAATCAATCCAAAGGGAATAAAAATACCCACCAGACCGCCGATGAGTGCGCCCCAGACGGCCTGCTTGCTGCCGCCGTACTTGCGTGCGCCCCAGGCACTCGCCACGTTGTCCACCATAGAAACCAGGAAGGTGATGACGGCGAAGGTCAGCAGAAAGGGAAGGTCGGGCCAGACCTGAAAGCCGTCGATCAGAGTGGCCGCCACCGTTCCGGCAAAAATGATGATGGTGGCGGGCACGGCAGGAATAAAGGTGCCGATCATGCCCAGAATCCAGGCGATCAGGAAGATTAGAAAAGCAAGACTCATACGCTGTGCGGGTACGCGCAAAGGGGAGCAAGAGTTCCGGCTGACCCCGGTTTACAGCGCCGCCACCCGCGCATTCTTGGCCCGTTTGTACAGCTGGGCGGGCCTGCCCACGCCGCTGCGCCGTTCTCCGCTGGGGGTCAGAATGCCCTGGGTCAGCAGGCGTTTGCGGAAATTGCGCTTGTCCAGCTTGCGGTCCAGAATGGCCTCGTACACGCCCTGCAATTCCGGCAACGTAAAGGTGTCGGGCAAAAATTCCAGTGCGAGATTGGCGTATTCGAGGCGCAACTGCAGCCGTTTGATGGCCCGGTCCAGAATCAGGTGATGATCGAAGGCCAGCGGGGGCGGCTGGTGGGCAGAGAGCCATGCCGCGCCCAGCGTGTGCCCGCCTGCCGTAACGCGCACCGTGCCGTGCGGCAATACGGCCAGATGCGCCACGCTGACGATGCGCCCACGGGGGTCGCGGTCCACTTCGCCAAAGGTATAAAACTGCTCCAGGTGGCGCGGTTCCAGTTGCACGGTGGTTTCGGTCCGCAGTTCGCGCAGGGCCGCCTCATGGAGTTCTTCGCCGCCCTGCACAAACCCGCCGGGCAGGGCCCAATCGCGGGCGTGCGGCAGTGCGCCGCGCTGAACCAACAGCACCCGCAACTCTCCGGCGTGCATGGCAAACGCGGCCACATCCACCGCCAGACCCACCTGCATGGCCTGGGGAGGAAGTTCAAGCGTGCCTGTCATCCACGGATGGTAGGGTTTGTGTCCGGGGTACGTCAAGGGCAAATCCAACGATAAGTGTCTGGGGTGTTGGGGGGAGTCAGCCCCCCAGACGTGATTTAGGACGGGTTTTGTGTTGCTGCCTGCTCGGCCCGCGCGACCAGCACATGGGCCCGCAACACTTCAGCCACGCTCCACGCCTGAAAGGGGCAACCGCCAGGGGTCAGGTCGTCTCCGGCAAACACCTCTGAGACGTGGCCGAGTCCAGCTTCCCAGAGGTGTCCGGTCAGGCCCGCCAGCGCTGCACGGGCGCGGCGCACCTCTCCGCGGGACAGCAGCACCTCGACGAATGCCCCGAGCGGCCACGGCCAGACGGTGCCCTGATGGTAGGCCGCGTCACGGACCAGTTGCGGTCCACCGTAATTGCCCAGGTAGCGCGGGTCCAGAGGCGAGAGGGTGTGCAGGCCCACAGGCGTGAGCAGATGCGTTTCTATGTCCCGGATAACGGCGTCGGTTTGGGCGGCGGTGGCGGGCGTATCGGGCAGGGCAAGTGCGATGGCGGCGTTCGGGCGCACACTCCAGTCGGGCTGCCAGTGGCCCTCGGCGCCGGGGGCCAGCAGGTCGGCCAGGGCAGCGGCGGGCTGTGTGGGCGCACTTGAAGAGGGACTGGAGATCGGCTGGGGCCTGGCCAAAAACTCATCGCTGGTGCTGAGGCTGCCCAGTCCCATACTGCCCATGCCCACCATGCCGGTCAGGCCACCTAAGCCCAACACCGTATGCAGAGGAGGCTGAGAAGTGGGAAGTCCGGTTGGAATTGCCAGCCCTGGCCTGCTGGCAGCGTCAGTCCTGCTCTGCTCGGTTTTCCACAATGCCGCGAATCCCTGGTGGGCGCGGCCCAGCTGCTCTGCAAATCTGGGAACCTCTCCCAGGGCTTCCGAGAGGCGGGCTTCGGCTCCCAGCGCGGCCAGCCACAGCGCCTGAATCTCCACGGGCTTGCCGTGCCGGGGCGTGACCACCCAATCTTTGATCTTGACATCCATCCAGGTCAGTTGCACGCCCGGTTCTCCCGCCCGCAGCAGGCCATCGCCAGGATCGGCGGCAATGCCGTGGTCGGTGCCCTCCAGATGCCAGCGCAACAACTCGCGCAGTTGAGGCAGGGCGGTCTGGATAAAGGGGCCATCGCCGGTGGTGCGTGCATACCGTTCCAGGGCCACCGCCAGCCAGAGGGCTCCATCGACGGTATTAAAGCCTGCGCCCGTGCCGTCGTCATGAAAATTGTTGGGGGTCAGGCCCCGCCGCAGCGCTCCCAGAAAGGTGCCCAGCAGATCGCGGGCCTCTGCGTACCGCCCAGTTACCAGTGTGAGGCCAGAGAGGGCGATCATGGCGTCGCGGCCCCAGTCGGCAAACCACGGATAGCCTGCGATCACGCTGAGGCTGCTGCTGGCGGCACTGACATTGACCCGCTGTACGAGGTAGGCGTCGGCGGCCACGGCCAGCGTCGCCACCAGTTCGTCCTGCACGCCCGAAGCCTGCCAGGCCTGCTCGGCCAGTTGGCGGCGGCGCAGGACTTCCTCGGCATAGGCGGCGCAGGGATCGGGAAGAGGGGGGAGGGCGCCTCCGTGCTGAAGGACACCCTGAACCACCAGCGCCACCTGCCCGCCCCCTGCCGGAAAATGTACCTGCCACAGCGCCGCGCCCTGCGTATATTCGACCTCCGGTTCTCCACGGGCAGCGTCATGGCGGTAATACACCCGCTGCGAAAAGGGCGCAGGGGCAAGAGCTTCGGCGGTGATTCCTGCGCCCTGCGGCAGATGTACCGAGACCCTGGTTTCCCGTTCGCCCTGCACCCGCACTTCCCGGCTGCCTGCCTGGGGGACAAAATTCAGTGTGGGGGCTGTGCGGTGAACGTGGTGCATATCGCGGTCCACAAAAAAACCGCCCAACGTCAGCGTGACGGGCACGCGGCTTTGCACCTCATACAGGTACACCACAGCGCCGGAGTGCCGGGGCGCACACATTCGCCGCCGCATCCGCACGCCGCGTACCAGCTGTTCGCGTTCGGGCAGCAGATCCCAGATGGTCGCGCCGGTCAGCGTTTCCAGACCGCGTCCCTCAAACACCCCAGGCGCAATTTCCAGGGCGTGCAGGGCCACGTCCTCCTGGCCCACCGTCAGGATTTCCAGCGGCGACACCAGATGCGAATAGCGGCGCACAGGCGGTTGCTGACTGACCGCCAGCCCCGAATAGCAGCGGGTGGGCACGCCTGCCAGACTGCTGAGGGCAAAGCCGCCGAGACCATCGGTCAGCAGGACCTCCAGGTCCGCATTGCGGGCGGCCAGTGGCCCAAAGGTATAGGCCGAGGCAGGGTGGGGAGAAGCAGAAAGGGGCGGAACACTCATGTGCTACAGCATGGCAGAGCGCGGATGAGGCGGCAGCAATCCGAGCATGGCGCGACGCTCAACCCTAGATGAGCCGCCGCCCATGCCGGAAAGGGCAAGGTGCGTGGTAAACTCAGGAGTCTGCCCACCCCGAAGCTGGTTTACGCCAGAGAAGACAGGTGGGCCACAGCCGCCCAGAGCGCCAGCGTGCGCCGGGCGTGCGGAGGTGATGAACATAGCGAAAGAACATAAGGTCAACGAGCAAATTCGCGTCCGTCAGATCAGGTTGATTGGTGACGGAGGCGAACAGATCGGCATTATCGACACACGTGATGCCATGACCATGGCCCGTGAAAAGGCCCTGGATCTCGTCATGGTGAGTCCTCAGGCCGTGCCGCCCGTCTGCCGCCTGCTCGACTATGGCCGGTTCCGCTACGAGCAGCAGCAGAACGAAAAAGAAAACCGCAAGCGCGTGCGGTCCCAGGAAGTCAAGGCCATCAAATTCCGAGTCAAGATCGATGACCACGACTTTGATACCAAGGCCGGGCATGTGCGCCGCTTCCTGAACGAGGGCCACAAGGTCAAAGTGACCATCATGTTCCGTGGCCGTGAGCGTACACACCCCGAACTGGGCGAGCGGATCTTGCACCGCGTAGCCGATACCCTGGCCGATGTGGGCGCACCCGAAGGGATGCCGAGCATGATGGGCATGGACATGAACATGATCATGACCCCCAAGGCTCCCCGCAAGGTTGATCCCCGCACCGCCGACATCGATCTGGAAGCTGGCCTGCCCACCGACCTGCCCGAGGATGCCGCCACGCCCGAAGCGTCGGCCCCCGCCGCACCGTCAGAAGCCCCTGCTCAAGCCTGATTCCATCTGGTACAGAAGCGGCCTGCCCTGGTGGTAGGCCGCTTTTTGTCTGGCCTCGCTCTGCCCAGAAGGGCCAGTCCAGCTGCGCCACCCGAATTGTAAGACCCACTTTGATCTTTGATGCTTTATTTTGTAAAGTAAGGTGTATCTCGACTGGGCGATCAGCCTTTGCTGCCTTCCAGTTCACCCCACCTCAGGAGGTTTCCCATGATTAAAATGTATACAACGACCTGGTGCCCCGATTGCCACGCGACCAAAGCCGCCCTCAAGAAGAAGGGGCTGGAATTTGAGGAAATCAACATCGAGCAGGACGACAGCGCGGCTGAATACGTGATGAGCGTGAACGGCGGCAAGCGCAGTGTGCCCACGCTGGTCAGCGGCGACGTAGCCGCCAGCCTCAGTGGATTTCGCCCGCAAAAGCTGGACGCCTTCTTGGCCCAGGCTGGACTGTAAAAGTCTGAAGTTCAGAGAAAGAGTTGCGAAGGCACGGTTCCTGTTTGGGAGCCGTGCTTTTTGATTGGCACAGACCACTTGAGAGCAGAGCGTCCAATGCTACCGAAAGTGACGAAAAGCGGAGTACGCTGAGAAGGTCAACATGGAAACGAACGGCCCACTGCTATTTGGCCCTCCGCCAGAAGCTCTTGAGCGCCTGCTGGACGAGGGCAGCGCGTTTGTACCGCCCAGCCGAGTGTTGAGCGGTCTCAGTGCCGAGGCCGCTGGGCAGCGGTTGGAGGGCGTGCCACACACGATTGCTGAACTCGTGGCCCATCTGCGGTTCTGGCAACGTTACACGCTTGCGTTGGCGCGAGGCGAACAGGGAGTCATCCCTGCACATGCCGCCGATGGCTGGCCCAAGACGGACGGCACAGACTGGGACGAACTCCGCCAGAGCTTTCTGGACGGATTGACTGAGCTCAAGCGTGTGGCACGGGAAGAGAATCTGGCGCGTGTGGTGCGGGGACGCGACACCTTGGGCTACGAATTGAGCCTGCACGCCATTCACAATGCCGTGCATCTGGGCCAAGTGATATTGCTGCGCCAGATGCTGGGGGTTTGGCCTCCTCCCGGTGGGGGCGATACCTGGTGATTCGGATGGTTGTTGGCCCAAATAATTACAGGCCGCATCGGCCAGACTGTACAAAATCAAGCTTGCCCCAGCGTCTGCAGTGGCACGGTTGTCCTGTGGAGCCATACTTTCAGGGTTTGTCTAGCTCAAGATACGGGCAATAGCCTGACTTGCCGGACATCTACCAAAATGTAGTGGCAGGATAGTCAAGTTATGAACGACTTTTTGACCGCATTCAACAAGTACAGCGAAGTTTCGGGGCGTTCTCGGCGGCGTGAATACTGGATGTATACGCTCGTCGCAACGGTCATCGCGGTGGTTCTGGACTTTTTTGACAGAGCATTCGACCTCAAACTGGGACATGGAGAAGCCGCCGTTGGAATGGTGGGAAGCATCTTCAGTCTCATCACCTTGATTCCCACAGTGACTCTCGGCATTCGTCGGCTTCACGATACAGGCCGTTCAGGGTGGTGGGTTTTTATCGTGTTGATTCCTGTAGCCGGTTGGATTGCTTACTTCATCTTTTCAATCACCGATAGCCAACCCGGCGCCAACACTTGGGGGCCGAATCCCAAAGGAAACGCGCCAGTACAGAGCGGCACTTGGGGCTAATCAACAGTGGGCTCACCCAGCTCTGGCTTCTACTGGCTTGCCCCCTGCCCCCTTTGCCCGCTATCCTGACCCTATGAACTTCGCCGCCGCTCAATTCAGACCCAGACGGCCCGGTCTGAGGGAGCGCGGTGGGGTGCGGCAGCGAATGCTTCTCCAACCCGGCCTGATCA
>JAQBPF010000345.1 GCA_028287665.1 Deinococcus sp.
CGCTCGGTGGTCAGGCCCGCCCGCATGTCGGTCAGGTAATAGGGGCCAAGCGGGGCCATGCCCTCGGCCAGCCATTCCACGGCCTGCGCGTAGTCCACGGGCACGGGCGGCACCAGCGCGGCTTTCACGTCGTATTCGCGCAGTTCGGGCAGATTCAGCCACTCGCGGCGCACCTTCCAGTAGCGGTGCCAGGTGGGCGTGTGGGCGCGGTAGGTGTCCAGCAGGGTCGTGACCACCGCCGTGGGAATCTGGTCAGGCGCGAGCGTGGCGGTGATCGCGTCGGGGTAACGGCGGGCGCGGGCCAAAAAGACGTTCTGGCGCACGTTGGTCGAGTAGGCGGCGGCCTGGGCGTGCTGTACGGCCAGGTGCGCGTCGGCGTAGCCTTCCCAGGCCTGGCGGCGAATCTCGCGGTCGGGGTCGGTGGTCAGGCGGTCGACGTTGCCCTGAGTCACGGGCGTGCCGCCTGCCGTGCCAAAGCGCAGATCCATGTTGACCAATGCGGGGTGAATGCCGCGTTCCGAGGCAAAGGGAGCCTGCACCGCGCCGAGCAGTTCCTCGACCTCGGCGCTCCGCACATGCGGTTTCTGACGCAAAATTCGCTGGAGACGAATGCGGAAAGGTTCCAGTTCGGGCTGCATCATCCAGGTTGTCAACGTAAATTCTTCCAGTGCCAACAGTTCCGGGCGGGCAAAGGCGGTCACGCTGCCGTAGCGGGCGGCAATGCCACTGGCGCGGTCACGGCGGGCGGCGGCCTCGGCATCCCGGCCATCCACGCTGGCGTTCATGCTGGCATAGGAAAAAAAGCGGGTCAGACGCAGTTCCAGTTCCGATTCGGCGGTCAGGTAGGCCAGCAGCGCGGCTGAACTGTGGCCCAGCGTGCCTGCATAGGCTCCCATCGCGTCTATGTCGGCGGGCAGGGCTTCGGCGTCAGCTTCCCACGCCTGGGGGGTGGCGTACATGGCTTCTATGTCCCACGTCTGCTCACGGGGCACTTCATGGCGCTTGGGGAGGGTCACGGAAGGCTGGATTGTGGTCATGGCGGGAAGGTTAACATGCAGGCCCGCCGGGGGTCGCCAGAATTAACGGAAGTCGCCAGGCTCGCTGACCAGCGCTTCCAGGAGGCGCACGGCCTCCTCCATCCGGTGGCTCTGAATCCGGGCCGCAGCACGTGCCTGCCGCCATTCGAAACGCACGCGGCTCAGGCTCAGGGCGTCTCCGCCGCTTTCACTCAGCTTCACAGCGCGGGCTTCAAGGTCCTCGACGGTCGTGGCAAACTGGCGCAGGGTCGACTGGTGCAGGCGGGCGGCGTCCAGCGTGGCCGTCAGCTGCGCCGTGGCTTCGGCTTCGGCCTGGGCCAGATTCTGGCGGGCCTCCATGACGGCGGCGGCCTGATCGGCCTGTTCGCCTGCTTGCCAGAGGGCGTAGTTCAGGGTGTGGCGGGCGCGGAGCACGTTGGGATGAAGCGGCACACCCAGAGAAAACCGGGCGTTGTCGAGGTTCATGTCCAGCATGGTCAGGGGGGTATCGGCGTCCTCTTCGGCCACCAACGGCGCAAAGGCGTCAAGGAAAGAGGTGGTCTGGGTCAGCATCAGGCGGCTGTGGGACAGCTGAGCGGGCGTGGCCTGTTCGATGCCCTTGCCTCCTTCCAGTTCCGAAACGCGCAAAAACAGCAGTTCGGCCTGAGCGCGGGCCGCCCCCACCTGATCGGCCACTTCGATGCGGGCGTGGTCAGACCGCAGGTTGGTCAACATATCTTCTGTTTCCCAGCGGCGTACCTCGGCCTGGGTGGCCTGCACGTCCCATTCTGCTGCCGTTTCCAGCGCGGCCAGATCTGGATTGGAACGGATGGCCCCGAGACTCCGCATGGCAATTTCGGCGTGCGAGCGGGCCAGCAGCAGGGCCAGGTCGTGGGCGCGTCGGCCCCACCGCAGGGCACGCGGCGCACTTTCTGTAAAGGCAGGCGTGACGGTGGGTACGGGCACTGTTTCGGCCAGATGGGCAAGGTCGGTCGACGCCACTTCCAGCCACTTGTCGGCGCGGGCTTCACCCACCTGATCGCGCATCACGCGGTACACGTCCTGCAGCACCGCCACCACATCACGGGGGCCAAGCGCCCGTACCGCCGTCCAGCCCCGGCGCTGCACCGCGCCCTGAATGGTCATTTCGGCCTCTCGCACGCCCATTTCCTGGCCCAGCCGCTGCCGCAGCCAGTCCCGGTAGGGGTCGCTCGAAGGAACACGGGGAACAGGTGGGATGGTCATAGGAAAGCCTCCGGCTGGGGACCTGCTGAGAAAGATCGGCGTTGACGCACACATTCAAACAAGACCAGTGCGGCGGCGGTGGCCACGTTGAGACTGTCGGCCCCGCCCGGTGCAGCGTGCATAGGAATACTGACACTCAGGGCAGATGGGGTCTGGGCGCTGCGCCAGTCTTCGGGCAGGCCCTCGTGCTCGGTGCCCAGCAGCAGGGCCACCCGGCCCGTGAGGGGAGCGTCCCAGTAGGTCTGGGGAGCGTCGGGGGTACAGGCCACCGTGGTAAAAGCGTGCTGAAGCAACCATGCCTGCGCCTCGGCCTCGGTCAGCACGGCGGTGGGCACCCGGAACACACTGCCCTGAGAAGCGCGGATCACGTTCGGGCCGTAGGGGTCTGCGCCGCGCCCCAGCACCAGCACGGCGTGTGCGCCCGCAGCGTCGGCAGTCCGGAGAATGGCCCCCACGTTGCCAGGTTTTTCCAGGCCATGCAGGACGACCACCACAGCGTTTTCATCTGGATCAGGCAGGGCTGGCCGGGGCGTGGGTGCAAGGGCCAGCAGGCCGTCTGGATTCTCACGGCCACTGACCTTTTCGAAGGCGGTGCGCGACAGCTCCACGCGCTCGCCCGTGAGGGTGGGGGCCACGGCCAGAGCTTCGGGGCTGTAGAGGGCCGGACAGGTCACGATCAGGCTGGGGCTCACGCCGGAAGCCAGGGCACGGGTGGTTTCTCTGGCCCCTTCGATCACGATGACGCCGTCTAGTTCGCGCTCACGGCGGGTGCGGAGGCGAACCAGCCGTTTCACAAGGGCATTCTGGAGGGAGGTAATTACTTCCGGCGCGGTCATCGGGCTTCATTATGCCCGGCTGGTGGCCTGTGCTGGCCCTTTCCCTGCATGACGCCCCTGCACTACCTTGACGCTATGCCGCTCGCCTATCCGCCGTTCAAGTCTTGCCCGTGTGGGTCGGGCCGCAGCTACGGCGCGTGCTGCGGGCCTGCCCACGACGGCTCCCGGCCCCCCGCCACCCCCGAAACGCTGATGCGGGCGCGCTATACGGCCTACGCGCTGGGCAACGTGCCGTTTGTGCTGAACACCTGGCACGCCAGCACCCGCCCCTCTACCCTCGATCTGAACGACGGCACGCGCTATGTGGGCCTGCGCGTCCACGCGGCGGCGGGCGAAACGGTGGACTTCACGGCCTCGCTGAAATTGCCGGGCGGCGAACGCTACAGCTTCCGCGAACGCAGCCGTTTTGAACAGGTCGGCGGGCAGTGGGTGTATGTAGCTGGGGAGGAAGTGGAGGGGTAACCCCCCCCCATCGCGCGGCAACTCTGCCCTGCTCAGCCGCGTACACAGGAGTATGACCGACAACACCACGCCCGGAACCACGGCGGACACAGAGGCAAGCAGCGAGACCAAGCGCACCCGGCCCTTTCCCAAGATGAGCAACGACGCGCCTGTGCAGCGCAAACCCGTCTCGCGCCGCCTGCTGTGGACGATTGGCGGCGTGGTGGCCGTGGCCCTGCTGATCGGTGAAAGCGTGAAGGTGGTTCCGGCAGGGTATGTGGGCGTGGTCTTCAGCGCCCTCAGCGGCGTCAAACCCAGCTCGCTTCAGGAGGGCGTGCATTTCGTGACGCCGTTTGTGGATCAGGTCAACCTGTACGACGCGAAATTGCAAGAAATTACGCTGGCCCACACGGACGAAACGGGCGGCGAGGACGGGGCCATTCGCGCCCGCAGTCAGGAAGGACTGGACATCACCGCAGACGTGACGGTGCAGTTCCGGATAGACCGCAGCAAGGCGGCGATCTTGCACAAAGAGTTGGGAAGAAATTACGTGCAGACCGTGATCAGCCCGCAGATTCGCTCCAAGGTGCGCGACGCCATTGGGCAGTTCAGCGCCGCAGACATCATCAGCACCAAGCGGCAACAGGTGGAAGCCAGCATTACAGGCGCACTGCGCGAGGTGTTTACCAAGAACAATCTGATCTTAGATGCCGTGCTGCTGCGGGAACTGCGGATTCCCGACAGTATCGCCAAGGCCATCGAGCAAAAGCAGGCCGCCGAACAGCAGGTGGCGGTCGAGCGCAACCTGTTGCAACAGGCCAATATCAGCGCCCAGCGGCAGGTCGTGGTGGCCGAGGGCGCGGCCAAATCGGCCATCGCCAAAGCACGCGGCGACGCTGAAGCCCTGACACTGCGGGGGCGTGCGCTGCGTGAAAATCCGCTGCTGATTCAACTGACGGTGGCCGAGAAACTGGCTCCGGGCATCAACACGGTGATGCTGCCCGCCGACGGCAACTTTTTGCTGGACATGAAGAGTTTGCAGACAGCGGCCACCACAGCCAAACCCTGAGCCTGTTGGATAGGATGACAGCATGATTGCCGTTTTGATTCTGATCGTGATTTTTGGCGGCATTGCCCTGATCACGTATGTAGACAACACCACCAAGGCGCAGCGGCGGGCCTGGCGGCTGGAGGAAGCGGCGGCCAAGGCGGGTCAGGCGTTGCCCTCTGCGGCGGCCAAGGCGTTGGCGGCTCTGCCTGGGGCTCAGGCCGCCGCCCCGGCACCCGATGGGCCGGAAACGCTGATTCTGCGCCTGCCCGCCGAGGCAAGGGCGCGGGCCTGGGCGCTGCTCTGCACAGTGGCCGACGCCCAGAAGGCCGCAGGGAACACCGACACCCGCACGGCCTATCTGCTGCGTCAGACGCGGGAATCGTATCTGCCCGACACCTTGCGGGCCTACCTTGGCCTCACCGACGGAGCGCGGCGGGCGCTGGAAACTCAGGGCCAATCGCCCGATACGCTGCTGGCCGAGCAGATTGCGCTGATGGAAGACGGCGTGAGGGAAGCCCTGCGCCACGATCACGCGGCGGCAGACCGACTGCTGACCCAGGGGCGCTTTCTGCGCGAACGCTTTGGCAGTACTGAGGGCGAACTGGTGCTGCACTAGCCGGGGCAAGGCTGATCGGGTCTGGCCCTCTGCCCGACCCAGCCCGCCTTCTGAAGACGGCCAACCGGTGAAGCGCCGGACTTTAAACCCCAGCTCAACTTCGGAACCCAGCCAAACTCTAAAGGTTGTACTGGGTTCAGAACAGCAGGTGAGGGGCG
>JAQBPF010000348.1 GCA_028287665.1 Deinococcus sp.
GAGACGGCATAGATGACCCCGATGTAGGGGCGCGCTACCGCCACGGCACGCCGGTCAGTCTGGATGATTACACCGATTCGGTCACAGCGGCCCGGGACGCCTTTCAGCAGTGGCAGGGGCGCCTGGCGTTTGTGGGCCATACGCACGCGCCCAGCGTGTACGCCACGCTGAATGCCCCGGTGGGCGAATGGATCAAGCATCAGGCCTTTCCTGACGGGGGCAGCTATATGGTGCCGCCCAGCGCCCGCGTGATTCTGAATCCGGGGAGTGTGGGCCAGCCCCGAGACGGAAACCCACGTGCCAGCTACGCCATTTATGATTCGGTGCGCGGCCACTTCGAGGTTTTCCGGGTGGACTACGATATTGCACGGGCGCAGGAAGCGGCGCTGGAAGCGGGGTTGCCGCAGGTGTTGGCCGCACGGTTGGCCATTGGAAAGTGATCAACGTGAGCATTATGGACAGTCAGCAATAGGGTGGGTGATGCGGCGTGAGTGGAAAAACATCGTCAAAGGCGGCTAAACCCGAGAAGACGGCCAGTCTGTCTACCGGGCAGATGACCTCACAGGCCGTGTTGCTGCATGGGCCTCTGCTGGAGCAGACGGGTCTGTTCGGGGGCAATGCCCTGCTGCTGACTGGGCCAGCGCGGGTGGGAAAGCTGGGCCTGGCCTGGGCGGTCGCCGCGCAGTTTAACTGTTCGGGCGTCCGGGGCATGTCGGGTGAAGCCTGTGGGCAATGCCGGTCCTGCCGCACACTGGCCGCAGGCACCCATCCCGATGTCCTGATCGTCGAGCCCCGCGCCACCACCAGCACAGGCAAGGCGGCCCGGCGCAAAATTATTCCTATCGGCGCAATTCTAGACAGCCGGGACGACAAACACGAGTATGACACGCACGTCTACGAATTTCTGGAGGTGCGGCC
Source organism: Deinococcus sp. (assembly GCA_028287665.1). Taxonomy (GTDB): domain Bacteria; phylum Deinococcota; class Deinococci; order Deinococcales; family Deinococcaceae; genus Deinococcus. The sequence goes on from JAQBPF010000348.1 coordinate 919, forward strand.
CACGTTTACGCGCCGCGTCGTTCTTGTCAATGGCGCGGAGTATCTGGGCAGCACCGCCGGAAACGCCCTGTTGAAACTGATCGAGGAACCGCCGCACGGTGCACGGTTTATCTTTTTGGCCGAGGATGCACGGGCGGTGCTGCCCACCATTGCCAGTCGCAGCGCCCGCCTGAGTGTGCCGCCTGCCCCTGACCGCGCGCTGGCACATGCTCTGGCCCAGGCCGGTCATGATCCCGATCCAGAATTGGTGGCTTTTGCTGCGGGCCGCGCAGGAGTGTTGGCCGATCCTGATACGGTCCGCGCCGCCCTGGCTGATGCCCGCGAACTGGATCAGGCCATAGGCACGGGCCTCCTGACGGCTCTGGAGGCCGCTGAACGGCTGGAAAAGCGCTTTGATCCCACCTGGCATCCTGAAGCGCTGCGCTTTGTGTGGCAGCCCCGCCTGCCTGCCCAGCGTGCCCGTGCCGACACTGCCCTCGATGCCCTGCAAGCCGCGCTGGAAGCCTACGCCAGCCCCAGTCTGAGTTTCCAGGTTTTTGTCCTGGCCCTGCGGGATGCCTTCGGTCTGGCCTGACCGGTTTGGCCTGGGGGGAATAAAGGGGGACACGCTGCTGAACGCTCTGGCCCGGCTGCCATCTCCGTTCGCGTTTCTCATCCCCTAAACTTCCTCCATGACCCGTTCCCAGACCCAACCCCAACGCCACGGCCCTGTCAGAGTCTGGACTCTCTCGACTGGACCACTGCAAGAAAATGCTGTGCTGGTGGCCGGAGAGCAGAACGAAGGGTTCCTGTTCGATCCTGGTGACGAGGCCGATAAAGTGCTGGCCTGGGTGAAGGCTTCCGGCGTGGCGGTGCGCGGCATTCTGCTGACCCACGCGCATTTTGACCATATCGGCGCGGTTCAGCCTGTGCGCGAGGCCCTGAAGGTTCCTGTCTATCTGCACCCCGCCGACCTGCCCATTTACCAGCTGGGTGCGGCGAGTGCGGCCCGCTGGAATCTGCCGTTTATTCAGCCTGGACCTCCCGAGCACGCCATTACGCAGGGACAAACTTTTTCGGCAGGCGACCTGACGCTCACGGCCCGCGAAGTCCCTGGGCACGCGCCCGGCCATGTGGTGTTCGTGGATCAGAGCAGCGGTTTTGTGGTGGCGGGCGACACCCTTTTCCGGGGAGGCATCGGCCGTACCGACCTGCCCGGAGGCGATCACGCGCAGTTGTTGGCGGGCATCAGCGGGGAACTCATGAGCTTGCCGGACACCACCACCGTGTATCCGGGGCATGGTCCGGCCACCACCATCGGCTTCGAGCGGCGCAGCAATCCCTTTTTGCAGTAACTCCCGCTCCCAAAAAGCCCTCCAGATCTTGTGTAGGCCTTGCCAGGCATGGAGAAGTTCTCCAAGATACAGTAGGTCAGTAAAGACCAGGAGCCAAGGAGCCACTATGTCCCATTCAGCCCCACCCGCCGGAGTCTTTGATGCTGTGGCCACTCTGCGGGCCGATGATGGCCGCCGCTTTTTGCTTCAGCGTCACCCTCAGAGTCCCGTTCTGCGCCCCAGTCCGCTGAATGCCTGGGAATCCATGAACGTCTTCAATGCTGCCGTGGTGCAGCACGCGAGCCTGTTTCATATGCATTACCGGGCACAGGGCATCGACTTTGTTTCCAGCATCGGCTACGCGGTTTCGGCAGACGGCCTGACCTGGAACAAACTGGAGCGGCCTGTATTGGCCCCGCAGGAACCCTACGAATCGCGTGGAGTGGAAGACCCACGCGTCACCTGGCACGAGGACGATCAGTGTTTTTATATGGCCTACACGGCCTATTCTCCGCTTGGCATCATGCCCTGTCTGGCCCGGTCGCACAATCTCATTTCGTGGGAACGGCTCGGCCCGGTGATTCGCGGCGAGGACAACAAAGACCATGTGCTGTTTCCACGCAAGATCGGCGGGCGCTACGTCATGTTCCACCGCCGTCCACCCAGCATCTGGATCGCCTCTTCCGACGATCTGATGAACTGGATGGATCACCGCGAAATCATGGCTCCGCGCCCTGAACTGGGCGGTTGGGATGAAAAGCGTGTTGGCGCAGGAGGCGTTCCCATCGAGACGCCGCACGGGTGGTTGGTGCTGTACCACGCCTACGACCAGCGTCATGTCTACCGCCTTTCTGCCGCCCTGCTTGATCTGGAAGACCCGTCCAAAGTGCTGCGCCGCCCCGTAGACTTCATCATGGAACCCACGGAAACCTGGGAGATTCGTGGCGACGTGCCCAACGTGGTTTTTTCCTGTGCCAATCCTGTTGTTGGCAATGAAGTCTGGCTGTATTACGGCGGTGCAGACCGGATGGTAGGGCTGGCAACCTGCACATTAAACGATCTGATGGAATTTGTGCTGGGCGGCCAGACCTAGATCCATCTCCATTCCATAAAGTGCGTCTGAAAACTCTGTCAGCAAGGCTAAGGAGCCGCAGAGGAGTACGCTGGCGAATGGACAGAGCAGCGTACAGCACGGATTTGACCGACGCGGAATGGGCGGTTCTTGCACCCTTGTTTCCACCTCCGGCGACCACGGGGCGACCACGCAAGTCGCCCCGTTCCGCGAGATCTTGAACAGCATTTTTTACGCCGTGCGTGGTGGCCAAGCTTGGCGACTCATGCCACATGATGTGTTGCCTTGGGCGACAGCGTATTTCTATCACCGCGTGTGGCGACTCCAAGGTTTCTGGGAACGCTTGCATACGACGCTGCGAGAACAGGTGCGTGTCCAGGCTGGGCGTGATCCCACGCCCAGTGCCGCCATGATTGACCGTCACTCCACGAGAACGACCGAAGCGGGAGGCCCGCGAGGCTACGATGGGGGCAAGAAGATCAACGGGCGCAAGCGGCACGTTTTGGAGGGTACCCTCGGCTTGGTGATGGGCGTCGTCGTGCATCCGGCGGACATTCAAGACCGCTCTGGAGCGGTCTTGCTCTTCAATTCGGTTGGGCACCTGTTCCCGCGGATGAGGCACGTCTGGGCAGATGCAGGGTATACCGTGAAGCTGGGCAAAGCACTGAAAGACGCTCTGGGCTGGAATTTGGAGATCGTCAAACATCCTTGGTCTTGCCATCTCATGACCTGGGCACCGATTGATTCCCCACCACCGCCCATTCATATCCCTGCTGGGTTTGTCGTTTTGAAACGCCGATGGGTTGTGGAGCGGACGTTTGCCTGGTTCGGGAAGTCGAGACGGATGAGCCGTGATTTCGAAGCACTGGCGGAAACCACTGAAAACTTGGTCTACGAAGTGATGATTCGGCTCATGGTTCGCCGCCTCGCGACAAAGTGAAGGGAAGTCCGTACCAGACGGACTTCCCTAACCTCCACCCGTCTTACTGACAGAGTTTTCAGACGCACTTTGGCAGCAAATCCCACTTGGCATCCAAACAACCACTCGTTCAGATGAGATTCTGATGATGTGAGGATTTATGCAAAGTAACTTTAGGCTGTTGTGGAACAAACTCCAACATCATCAACCCGGCAGTGATGCCAAGCGGGTCACGTGGCTCGAACTGTTTTACGAACTGATCTTCGTGGTGGTGATTGCGCGGTTGGCACACCATCTGGCGGCCCACCCTGATCTGAAGACTTTTATTGAATTCGTCTTGCTGTTTATTCCGGTGTGGTGGGTGTGGTTGTCCATCGCCTATTACAACGAACGCTTTGAAACGTTTGACCTCAGCTTCCGGGCCTTTACCTTCCTGCAAATGCTGTCGGTGGCGGCCATTGCAGCCACAGCCGAGTACGGTTTCAGCAAAACCGCCACGGGGTTTGCCCTGTCCTACGCTTTTGCGCGGGCTGTCATTACTTTTATGTGGTGGCGGGCAGGGCGGCACAATCCGCAGACCCGCGTTGTCACCAACGTCTATATCCGAAATTTCAGCCTCAGCATCGTGCTGTGGGTGGTGGCCGCCTTTGTGGGTGGGCCGCTGGGTCTGGCGCTCAAGGCGGCTGGGCTGCTGATCGATCTGATCACACCGCTGCTGACCCTCAAGGATCAGGCCACGGCTTTCCCTGCCGCCGCCCGAAAATTGCCGAACGCTTCGGCCTCTTCGTGATCATTGTGCTGGGCGAAAATCTGGTGGGCATCGTCAACGGTCTGGCCGACGCGGGCAACGTGGACCTGGTGACGCTGGTGCGCTTTGGCCTGGGCTTTCTCCTGGGCTTCGGGCTGTGGTGGATCTACTTCGATTACATCGGGCGGCTGGAACCCGACTCGCACAACCGCTGGAAATTCATCACTTGGTCGTATCTGCATCTGCCCCTGGTCATCGGGATCACCATGATGGGCGCGATGATTCAGCACGCCATTGCGCCGCAGATCGGGGAAGCAGACGGGCACAGCGTTGAGGCTGGCGTGCGCTGGTTGCTGGCAGGCGGCTTCGCCCTGTTCTATCTGGCCTGTGCTGGCCTGGAATACACACTGGAAGAAACAGAAACCTTGATTCCAGCCAGGACCATTGTGCCGCTGCGAATTGGCACGGCGGGCGTGGCCCTGCTGTTGCCCCTGCTGCCCGTCAGCCTGTCGTGGATGGTACTGGGGCTTATTTTGCTGCATGTCGTTCATGCCGTTTTGGGTGTTCAGGCGTGGGTTAAGAGCGGCAATGTCGGGCGCACCGACGTTCACTGATTGGAGTTCAGGGAGCTCAGGACAGATTCCAGGCTTCTGAGCCAGAGCATTTCAGCGGCGAACTTCCTTCACTCGCTTCAGTCAGACTCACCCGGAAACGTGCGGCTGTGCGGTTCTGGGTGAGATTTCTGTTGTCTCTCCTGCGCTACCCTGAGGCCATGACTCCGTTTCCGTCCGTAGGTCTGGCAGCTGTGGGCATGGCCTGATGCCCGGCTCTGGCGGCGGGCCAGGAGCCCTGCTGGGCAGCGCCCTGACCGAAGCGAGCTACAGCACCAATACCGCCAACGCTCTGATTCATCTGTACCGCGCCGAGGTCGGCAAAATGACGGCCTACCGCCAGCGGCTCGATATGACCACCAATTGGTCGGTCGTGACCACAGCGGGCCTCGCGTCGTTTGCGTTGGGCGATCCCAACAACAGTCACGCCACCTTCCTGTTTGCCATGTTCATGAATTATTTTTTCCTGCGGTTGGAGGCCCGGCGGTTTCGCAGTTTCGAGATTGCCCATCACCGGGTACGGATTATGGAACGCTTTTTTTATCCAGCCATGTTGGGCGACAAGGTGGATACAGGCTGGCACCAGTTGTTGCTGGCTGAACTGAGCAAGCCCCGCAGCCCCATGAGCCGCGCCGATGCGCTGGGCTGGCGGCTGAACCGCAATTATCTGTGGATTTATACGGCGGTGCTGTTTGCCTGGTTTGCCAAGCTGGATCTCAGCCAACCCAAAGGCTGGTCATTGGAATTTCCGGACGCATTGGCCCTGGCTGACATCGGCAATTTTCCGGGCTGGCTGGTCTTTGCAGGCATCACCGTGTTTTACACCCACCTGATTGTGCTGGCCGTCCGTGCAGCGCGCACTTATCCCCTCGAAGAAGGGTGAGGATTCCGGCAGGGGCGCTGCTTGGAAGCTAGGGCGTGCGTTCTACGCGCTGTTCACGCCACAGCTGGAGGCCTACCAACAACGCGGCCTGCACCAGCAAGCTGGCCGGGTAGAGGCGCGGGCGGCCCAGCAGCAAACAGGCTCCCAGCCCCAGCAGTTGGGTGCTGAGGCCCAAGTTGGCGGCAACTCCGGTGATGATCTGAGGGGTATAAGAAACGCGCTGCGCTGAGGTCGGAGTCTGCCCTGTGCGGGCCACCAGACGCCGCTCGAACACTGCCCCCAACAGCCTTTCCTGCGGCACGAAATAGGCTGCATACACGGCTTTGAGGGCGGCCAACACCCGCGGATCGTCTCCGGTTTGGGCGGGCGCGGCCCGGAATTCTTCGCTCCGTGCAGCGCGGTAGTCGCGCTCCCACAGGTAATCTACCGTGAGGATCAGGCTTTGCAGGATCGTCAGGGGGATGCCCCAGCGCCCCACCAATGCCAGATTCAGCGCGGCGTTGACCACCAGATCCATTTCGGTGTCCAGATAGCGTCCCGTTTCGGTGGTCTGTCCGGTAGCGCGGGCCAATTGGCCGTCCAGATTGTCCAGCACAGTCTTTACCTGAAGCAGCAGCGCTGGCGTCAGCCTTCCTCCGTGCCGGATGGAGTGGGCCGCATACAGACCCAACGCCGTGTGAAACAGCACCAGATGGGCCGGATTCACACCCCGGCGGGCAAAAGGGACTATCAATCTTTGCGCCCTTGGCCGGAAAACCAGCTCAGACGCCCACTCTATGCGGGGGCGGGGTTT
>JAQBPF010000358.1 GCA_028287665.1 Deinococcus sp.
CGAAGCTAGCCCTATTCAGGCAGAAACCCTGCCCCATACCCTTGCTGGCAAAGACCTGATTGGCCGCGCCCGCACCGGTACCGGCAAAACGCTGGCCTACGCGCTGCCTATCATCATGAAGCTGGACGCCAGCCGTGAGCGTGGCCGCGTGCCCCGCGCCATCATCGTGGCCCCGACCCGCGAGCTTGCCAAGCAAGTGGCCGAAGAATTCAGCAAGACCGGCGGCGACCTCGTGACCGTGACCGTGTACGGCGGCGCCGCCTACGCTCCCCAGGAAAATGCTCTGCGCCGTGGCGTGGACATCGTGGTGGGCACTCCCGGCCGTCTGATCGACCACCTGGAGCGCGGCAACCTCGACCTGAGCGGCGTTGAATTTGCCGTGCTGGACGAAGCCGACGAGATGCTCAGCGTGGGCTTTGCCGACGCCATCGAAACCATCTTGCAGCGCACGCCTCCCACTCGCCTGACCCAGCTCTTCAGCGCCACGCTGACCGACGACATCCGCCGGATTGCCCGTCAGTACCTGCGTGAGCCTGTGCTGGTCGACCTCGTGGGCGAAGGCAAGAGCCAGGTCGCCCAGACCGTCGAGCACCTGAAGGTCAAAGTGGGCCGCAGCCGTACCCGCGTGCTGGCCGACCTGCTGACCGTCTACAACCCCGAAAAAGCCATCGTGTTTACCCGCACCAAGCGCGAAGCCGATGAACTGGCGATGGAACTGATCCACCGTGGACTGGAAGCCGAAGCCCTGCACGGCGACCTGGCCCAGAGCCAGCGTGAACGCGCCCTCGGCAACTTCCGCAACGGACGCGCTGGCGTACTCGTCGCTACCGACGTGGCTGCCCGTGGCCTCGACATTCCCGAAGTGGACTTGGTGGTTCAGTATCACCTGCCCCAGGACCCCGACAGCTACGTGCACCGTTCGGGACGTACGGGCCGCGCAGGCCGCACCGGCACCGCCATCGTGATGTACGGTGACCGCGACGGACGTGAAATGAACGGTCTGGAGCGCGTGACGGGCGTGCGCTTTATCGAGCGCCCCCTGCCGACCCCCAAAGAAGTGCAGTCCGCGAGTGCCAAGGCTTCTGCCGACCTCGTGCGTCACGTTGATCCTGCCGCCGCCACCACCTTCCAGGCGGAAGCCGAGCGGTTGTTCAGCGAACTGGGTCTGGAGGCACTGGCCCGTGCGCTGGCCAAGATCAGCGGCGTCAGCGAGCCTGTGAAGGCCGCCAGCCTGCTCAGCGGTGAAGAAGGACTGACCACCATCATCCTGCACGCCGAGCGCATGAGCGTTCCCCGCGCAGTGGCCGTGATTGCCCAGAACTGCGACGCCGATACGCGCCGCCTGGGCCGTGTGCGTCAGTGGCGCGGCGGTGCCGTGGCGGACGTGCCCAGCGAGTACGTGGCCAAGTTGCTGGCGGCCAGCCCTCTGGGTGGAGAAGTCGGCGTCGAAGTGGCACAGGAACTCCCTGAACTGTTTGAAGCCCCCACCCGTGAAGGGCGTCAGGGCGGCTATCAGGGCGGCAACCGCAGCAACCGTGACGAAGGAGGCTACCGTGGACGCGGCCAGAGCAGCGGCGGCTACCAGGGTGGCGGTCAGGGACGCAGCCAGAGTGGCAACAGCCAGGGCGGTTATCAGGGCGGCGGACGCAGTCAGAGCAGCGGCGGCTACCAGGGTGGCGGACGCAGTCAGAGTGGCAACGGCGGCGGCTACCAGCAGCGCGGCGCACAGGGCGGACGCCCCCGCGAAGACTTCGCAGACCGCGAATTCGTTCCCAACGGACGCTAAGGTTTAACCGGGTTTTAGAACTCCGAAATGAATGCCCCTGCCGAAAGGTGGGGGTATTTTTTGGCGTGCGGCGTTGTAAGGGAATGCGGCTGAAGGTCAAGGCTAAGAGAGGTGCTGAGCAAACAAACCCGCCCCAATCACCCCTTAGACCCTCGACCTTCAGCCCCTCAGACAAACCCCCGGGAACCCTCCCCTCCTGCACCAAACGCCCGTTTGTGTCCCAGCCCGTAACGCCCCCGACTCCCATGTCATCTAGACGCGCCTTGACCCGCAGCCCCCGCAGACCGTAGGGTAAGTCTATGAGTGCGTTCCGTATCGTGGTAGTACTTCTTGGTTTCGGGGGTTGTGTCCGAGGCTGAGCGCTACCGCGTGCCACCACACACCCCCGCCCAAGCGACAGGGCGGGGGATTTTTTGTTCAGCAGCAAGGCCAGCAGCAACATCAGAACCGAGATGCACACAGAGAAAGGCAGGCAATCCAAGGGAGGAACACAGATGACGCAGGGCAGCGGGCAGGACGCAGGGCAACAAGGCGCAGATCAACACGCCGCAGGACATGAGTTAGACCGGGGCAGCATGACCGGAGCCAAAGCGCTGTGGGCCACACTCGCCAATCACGGCATCACCACGGTCTTCGGCTATCCAGGCGGGGCGATTATGCCTGTGTACGACGCACTGACCTTCTATCCCGAAGTGCGGCATGTGCTGGCCCGCCACGAGCAGGGCGCGATTCATGCTGCAGAAGGCTGGGCCAAAGCCACCGGGGAAATCGGCGTCTGTATCGCCACATCCGGCCCCGGCGCGACGAATCTGGTCACTGGGCTGGCCGACGCCATGCTGGACAGCGTGCCCCTGCTGGCGATTACGGGCAACGTGGCCCGCCACCTGATGGGCACCGACGCCTTTCAGGAAGCCGACATTACGGGAATTACGCTGCCCATTACCAAGCACAACTACGTGGTGCGCGACGTGGAGGAACTGCCCCGTGTGATTGCCGAAGCGATCCGGATTGCGCGGAGTGGCAGACCCGGCCCCGTGCTGGTGGACATTCCCAAGGATGTGCAGTTGGCGGCCTACAGCGGCGAGGTGGCCTACCCCCACGCCCGCCCCGAGCATCCCGCGCCCAAGCCTGAGGCGGTTGCCAAAGCCCGCGAACTGCTGCTGGCCGCCAAAAAACCCGTGATCATGGCAGGCGGCGGTTCGCTGGATGCCAGCGCCGAAATTACGGCCCTGGCCCGCGCCTGGGATATTCCCGTGATTACCACGCTGATGGGACTGGGCGCGTTTCCTTCCTCTGACCCGCTGTGGCTGGGCATGCCGGGAATGCACGGCAGCGTGGCCGCCAACCGCGCCATCAGTGAAGCCGACGTGCTGCTGGGCATCGGCCTGCGCTTCGATGACCGCGTGACGGGCCGCGTGAACGGGTTTGCGCCCAACGCCGCGATTATTCATGTGGAACTGGACGCCGCCGAAATTGGCAAAATTGTGCGGGTGGGCGTGCCCGTGCGCGGAGACGCCGTGGTGGCCGCCAGAATGCTGACCGAAGGCGCACAGAAACTGGATCTTCCGGAGTGGCGGGCACAGATTGAGGAATGGAAGTCCCGCACGGTCACCCCGACTGAGTGGGGCGCTGGATTCGCCGTGAAATCGGTGGTGGATCGCCTGCGCCCCGACGACATCCTGAGCAGCGATGTGGGCCAACACCAGATGCTGGCCGCGCAACTGGCCCGCTTTGAAAAGCCGCGCCGCTGGATCAATTCGGGCGGACTGGGCACCATGGGCTTCGGCTTTCCGGCAGCGATTGGCGCGGGCATGGCCGAACCCGGCGTGACCAGCATCGTTATTGCAGGAGACGGCGGATTCCAGATGACCTTGCAGGAACTGGCGACCCTCAAGATGTATGACATCCGGAACGTCAAAATCTGCATCATCAACAATTCTTATCTGGGCATGGTGCGCCAGTGGCAGGAACTGTTCCACGAGAAGCGCTACAGCGAGGTCTGGTTGGGCGACTCCAACCCTGATTTTGTGAAGCTGGCCGAAGCCTACGATGTGCCCGGCTACCGCGCCAGCAACGCCGATGAACTGCCCAACATGATCGATGCCTGGCTGGCAGACCCCAAATCGGCCCTGCTGGAAATCGTGGTGCCGCACGAGCACGGCGTGTTCCCGATGGTTCCGGCGGGCGCGGCGCTATACGAGATGATCGAAACCGAGCCGCCCCGCAAGCAGCCCACGCCTGACCTGTCGGCAGACATGAAGGCAGCAGCAGAAGAGGCGAAAAACGCATGAGCGACTACACGATGACAGAGCAGCCCAAAGACCACCTCGTTTCGGCCCTGGTGCGCGACGAACCCCGCGTGCTGACCCGCATCACGGCCCTGTTCGGGCGGCGCGGCTACAACATTCGCAGCCTCAGCGTCGGCGCAACTGAGCATCCCGGCCTCTCCCGCATGACCTTCGTGGTCACCGGAGACCGGGGCGTGGTGGAACAGGCCATGCGCCAACTGGAAAAACTCCATGACGTGGTGCGGATCATCGACCACAGCTTGGAGAAGTTTGTAGACCGTGAACTGGTACTGGTGAAAGTGGCGATTTCGCCCGACAGCCGCGTCGAAGTGCGCCAGATCGCCGAGGACTTCCGCAGCCGGATCGTGGATGTGGGCCGCCACGCCCTGACCTTTGAAGTCACGGGCGACGAGGGCAAGATCACCGCTTTTATCGAGCAGATGCGACCCTTCGGCATTCTGGAAACCATGCGAACGGGCCGGATTGCCCTGACGCGTGGCAGCAACGCCGACATCCCCAGCCACGTCTACCACGATGGAGAAACCGAAACGTTGCGCCCAGCGGTAGAGAGTGTGGAGCCGAGAGAGGAGCGGGCCCGGGATGTGCCGAATTTGTTTTGAGCAACCTGCGGTGAGAACCAACACTCACGGCAATGCCCTCTCAACCGGAAAAGTCCAGAACCAGAGCCTTTCAACCGCTCCTCTACGGTTGAGGTGAAGCTGCTGGCACCCGCTGTTCCCTCGCCTTACCTAGCCCACACTCCCCCACCCACCGCCTCAATACAGGAGAATC
>JAQBPF010000388.1 GCA_028287665.1 Deinococcus sp.
GGGCGCACGTTACCTGTCCACCAGCCCGCTCAAGGGCAAAGTCATGCTGACGGGCCTTGGCACGCCCAACCAGATGCGCCAGTTCGTGAAAGACGGCACGGTGAGCGCCTTCCAGCTGTGGAATCCCGGCGACGTGGGCTACCTCGCCACCTACGCGGCGGCGGCTCTGGCCAGCAAACAGATTACGGGCAAAACCGGCGAGACCTTTACGGCGGGCAAACTGGGCAAATACACCATCGGCAAGAACGGTGAGATCGTGCTGGGCCCCCCGTACACCTTCGACAAGAGCAACATCGACAAGTTCAATTTCTAGGCACTGGCTCGATTTTAGGGGCTTGATTGGGCGGGGCGGTCTTCTCCTCTCCGCCTCAGCGAATCTCCAGCCGTGCCCTCCAGGCCGCCAACACCCTCTCGGGCGAAGGCGGCTTTTTGCACCCCACTCTCAGGCGTACATACCCTTTCGCCCACCTACTCTTGCTCAGCGTTACAGGACACCCCATGAGTCAACCCCAGACCAGCTATCCACTCAAAGTCGGCCTGTTTGGCATTGGCCTCGACACCTACTGGCCGCAGTTCGCAGGCCTCGAAGACCGCCTGAAAGGCTACGTGGCGCAGGTGGCCGCCCGCTTGGAACGCCCCGGCGTCGAGGTGGTCAACCTGGGGCTGGTGGATTCGCCCGAAACAGCGCTGGATGCAGGGCACGCCTTCAGGCAGGCCGACGTGGACATCATCTTCCTGTATGTCACGACCTACGCGCTCTCCTCCACTGTGTTGCCCGTGGTCATGCGGGCCAACGTGCCGGTCATTGTGCTGAACCTTCAGCCCGGGGCGGCCATCGATTACGCCGCCTTCAATGCGCTGGGCAACCGCACCGCCATGACCGGAGACTGGCTGGCCTACTGTGCTGCCTGCCCGGTGCCCGAAATTGCCAATGTGCTGACCCGCGCTGGCATCGACTTCCATCAGGTCACGGGTGTATTACAGGGCGATCCACACGTCTGGAACGAGATTGAGGGCTGGATTGAGGCGGCGCGGGTTCGGCACGTGATGGCCCACAACCGCCTCGGACTGATGGGCCGCTATTACAACGGCATGCTGGATATTTACAGCGACCCGACGTTGCAGGCCATCACCTTTGGGACGCACCTTCAGATCGTGGAGCTGGACGAATTGGCCCAGCTTCGGAAAGAGGTCACAGAAGCCGACGCCGCAGAACGTGTCGCCCTGTTTCAGACCGAGTTTGAGATTCAACCCGGCTGCGACCCCGCCGAACTGACCCGCGCCGCGAGGACCAGTGTGGCCCTTGACCGCTTTGTGGCCCGGCACCGCCTCGGTTCACTGGCCTATTACGCCGAATCGGTGCCCGGCCACGACAACGAGGACGTGATGACCTCCATTATTCTGGGTTGCTCGCTGCTGACGGCGCGGGGCATTCCGGTGGCCGGAGAGTATGAGATCAAGAACGTGCAAGCCATGAAAATCATGGACGCGTTTGGCGCAGGCGGTTCGTTTACCGAGTATTACGCGCTGGACTTTGCTGACGACGTGGTGCTGATGGGCCACGACGGCCCCGGCCACACCCGCATCGCGGAGGGCAAAACCAAAGTGCGCCCGCTGGAAGTCTTTCACGGTAAGGTCGGGCGCGGCCTCAGCGTGGAGATGTCGGTGCGCCGCGGCCCGGTCACGCTGCTGTCGGTGGTCGAGAGTGGCAGCCGCCTGAAACTGCTGGTGGCCGAGGGCGAATCGGTGGCGGGGCCGATTCTGGAGATCGGCAATACCAATTCCCGCTACCGCTTTCCGCTGGGGGCGCGGGGCTTTGTGGAGGCCTGGAACGCGCAGGGGCCAGCCCATCACTGCGCGGTCGGCGTCGGCCACCTCGCCCCGCACCTCGTGAAACTGGGTGCCCTGTTGGGTGTAGAGGTCGTCCGAGTCTGCTGAGGTGTGCAACAAGAAGGCCGACAAGAGCAGGGGGCCGAGGGGAAATCCCCGGCCCCCGACCCTCTTCACCCTGATTACATCAATTCGCCGCCTGTAACGGGGTAGATGCCGCCTGTCATAAAGCTGGACTCCTGTGACGCCAGCAAGACGTAAATAGGCGCGATCTCGGCAGGTTGACCGGGGCGTCCCAGCGGCACATCCGAGCCAAATTCCTTGACCTTTTCCTGACTTTGCCCGCCACTGGGCTGAAGCGCCGTCCAGAAGGGACCGGGAGCCACCGTGTTGGCGCGGATGCCTTTTTCGGCCAATTGACCCGACAGGGCCTGAGTGTAGGCTGCAATAGCCGCTTTGGTGGTGGCGTAATCCAGCAGCGTTTCCGAGGGCTGGCGGGCATTGATCGACGAGGTGGTAATGATGGTGGACCCCGGCTTCATGTGGGGCACGGCGGCTTTGGTGATCCAGAACAGGGCGTACACGTTCGCCTTGAAGGTCTCGTCAAATTGGGCTGTGGTGATATCTGCGATGGACGTCTGGAAGGTCTGCCGCCCGGCGTTGCTGACCAGAATATCCAGCCCGCCCAGTTTCTCGACGGCCTGTTCGACAAGCTGCTGGCAGAAGGCTTCGTCTTTGAGGTCGCCGGGAATGGCGATGGCCCGCTGGCCTGCCTCCTCGATCAGCGCGACGACTTGCTGGGCGTCGGCTTCTTCTGAGGGCAGATAGTTAAGGACCACATCGGCCCCCTCGCGGGCGTAGGCGATGGCCACCGCCCGGCCAATGCCCGAATCGGCGCCCGTGATCAGCGCCTTGCGGCCCTTCAAGCGCCCAAATCCCTGGTAACTGGTTTCGCCGTGATCGGGCCTGGGCACCATTTCCTGGGCCAGGCCGGGAGCAGATTGAGGCTGCTCGGGAAAGGGGGGCTTGGGATACTGCTCGCGTGGATCGCGCATTTCGTACTGGTTGTTGACTGAATCGGTCATGTGGTGCCTCCTGTGACAGAGGCTAAGAGGGTTGCTGTAGGCTGAGGGTTCGTCTGGTTCAAGGCCCCCTTTAGGACACCTGCGCCAAGCCTTTAAGGTTGAGCCCAAGGCTGCCGGGCTGAGTCCTCGAACCACTGGAGATTCATTGAGGCCGACCAGAGTCAGGGGCCAAAGCGCGTGTGTTAACGTCATAA
>JAQBPF010000401.1 GCA_028287665.1 Deinococcus sp.
TGGCCGAACCTCCTGAATGCAGTGTGAAGCTGTAGGGAGTGTGAACCCTTGCCCATGATCAGCGCGTGACCGGAGGGCGGCGGCGCTACAGAACAATGCTGCTACGACTGCAACGAACTGGTGGGAAGGCGCGACACTACTTGAGCATTGCGGCGAATAGAAGCCACGAGTTCATGCTGTCCGGCCCGTTCCAACATCTCCATGACGTCCTCGAAGGCGCTCAGATCGCCTTCTATTTCACTGAGGTTGCCCAGCGCAAATCCCAAGGTACGAATACTGCCTGTGCCTCTCAATCCCTGAATGGCTTCACGGTACAACTGGGCGGCGTTGGCCAGTTGGCCTTGCAAATGCAAGCGAACTCCCAGATTAATTCGGGCCGAAGCCAACCCCAACTGGTCGCCTGCCGCAGTCAATTCTCCTATGGCTTCTTCCAGCCGCTCATCGGCAGCCTCCCATTGATTGACATCACCCAGCACCTTGGCGTAATTGACCAACATCGTGCCGCGCACACTCGGCAGTCCTTTGGCACGCTCCAGCAGGGCGTCGAAGGCTTCGGCAGGGGCCACGCCCAGGCGCACGCGGGCCAGAGCCATAAAACCCAACTCATTGAGATGCTGTTCCTCATCGCCGTTCAGTTGCCACAGGTCGGCGGCAATGCGGCTGTACCGGCGGGCCTCCTCCCACTGTTCCCGGATGCGGGCGGCGTGGGCCAGCACACTGGCGGCGCGGGCACCTTCTGGGCCTGTGCCTGTCACACGGCCTGCCAGCGCGGTGGCCTCGGCGTGGCGGCCCATGCGAACCAGGGCCGTGGCGCGGGCGGCCAGGGTGGCGGGCGCGTCGGCGTGGGGCGGTGTCAGGGCATCCAGGCGTCTGAGGGCTTCAGCATATTGGCCTGTGCCCAGCAGTGCCCAGGCATGGGGCACAGCCAATTCGGGCCAGGCAGGCAAACTGTCCAGCAGGGTGCGGGCTTCTCCGGGGTGGCCCCGCCGGATCAGGGCGTCGGCGCGGGCCGCAGCAACAGCAGCAATGCGCGTGTCGTCTGCGCCCTCCCACAGGTCGCGGGCGGCGGCGTAGTGCGGCCAGGCAGTGTCGGGCGGCAGGGCGCGGGCCAGACGCAGATGCAACAACTGAGACTGCACATAGATGGCCGACAAAGATTGACGAATGGCCGCCGCCGCGTACACCCGGCCTGTTTCGCCTGTCAGACCCTCTACCGTCAGCGCCGACAGAATGCGGGCAAAAGCGTCGGCGTGCAGGTTCAGGGCGGCGCGGGTGGCCCGCAGATCGGGGGTGTCTTGCAGGGCCAGCAGCAAAAAGGTGTCGCGCAGTTCGGGGGGCAGGGCCCGCACTTTGGCCCCCTGCCCCAGCTCCAGCGGTTGCCCCCGCAGGGCCGCGCCAACCAACGTCGGGTGTCCATCGGTCAGGGCGTGCAGACCGGGCTGCGCTATATCGGCACTGTCCACATCGACACCGTACAGAAGACCCAGCGTCAGGTGAGTGCGGACTTCAAACGGGGGGTGGCGGCGCGACGTGACCACGATCACGGCCCCGTCCGGTTGGGGTGAGACCGCCTGCCGTGCGGCCAGCGTCAGGACTTCGCGGCTGGCCTCGTCCACGCTGTCCCAGTCGTCAATGGCGACTTTCAGGCGGGGAGTTTTGAAGGCGCTGAGTGCTTCTGCCGCACTCCTGACCGGGCGCGGCAGCAACGGCGACAGCGTGGCATAGGGTTCCGGGCTGGCACTCAGAATCTGCCAGCCTCCGGCCCGGTTCAGGGCGTCCAGCAGGGCAGTTTTGCCCATTCCACCGGGGCTGCTGATCCACGCGAAGCTTCCGGGCGGCAGGGCGGCCAGTTGCCCCAGTTCGGCGGCGCGGCCCACAAACGGCGCGGGCGCGGCCAGGATACGGCCAGCAGGACTGTCCAGCGCGACGCCCAGGCTGCGGGCGTCGCGCTCCACCTGTGCAGCCAGCGGGTGGGCGCTCAGGTTCAGCAGGTGGTACAGACGGGGCAATTCGGTTTCATCGGGCGGGGGTGCAGCGGGCAGCAGCAGGGCGCGGGCGGCCAGAGCTGAGGCCTCTGCGGTGGTGCCCCGCGCCGCCGCCTGCCCGCCCAGCGTCAGCAGCGCCGCCCGCATCTCCAGCGCCAGGGCTTCCCGCGTGTCGAAGACCCATTCCTCCAGATCTGCACCCAACGGAATGGTCAGACCGTCTAAAAACGGCCCGCCATATAGGGCCACTGCCTGTTCCCACTGCCCACTTCTGGCGGCCTCCCGCAGCTGGGCCGCGTCGCAGGGCAGGGCGGCTTCCACGCGGCTGCCCTCCTCGTGCAGCGCCCCCGGCAACCCACGCAGATGCACCAGATGTTGCGCGAGGCTGTTCATGGGATTGACGGCTTCGGGCCAGAAGACGTCGGCCAGGCGGCGGCGCGGCTGCGGCCCTTCCAGACACAGGTACGCCAGCAGCAGCAGCACCTTTTCACGTTTCAGGCGCGCGCCTTCTACCGCTAGCGTTCCCAGCGTCCGCAGTCTCATGAGGTCATCCAGGTTCCGGTGGAAAGCTGCACATTCTGGCTTTCAGTCCGAGTGAAACAGGTCAGAGGTGGGATGGGCAACGGAGAACGGAGCACCATCCGGTAGGGGACCGGGGCCACAGGAATGAAGCGGAGTCCGTCCGGGCCGGAGCCCCAGGAGGCCAGGAATAAACAAACGCCGTCTCATACGCACATTCTTGACCACAGCGCGGAGGGGTGCAAGCCTCACGCGAGAAATCTCACTGTTCAGTCGGGCGGCGCGGGCAGAAGCAGGCCACCTTTCTTCTGTTAAACATCAGACGGAAGCCTCCTGACACACTCTTGCCGCCCCAAATTGTTTTGCCCACCGTTCAACTGTCTGAACCCGGTGCAAATCGGGCCAGAGCCGAATGCGGCGGCTCCCAACTCCAGGTGCGGCGCTTTATGGTAAGTGCATGTCGACCATGCCTGCCGCCCTGCAAGACATCTCCCGCGCCCTGACCCCCGGCCATCCGAGCTGGCCCGGCGACCCCGAATTCGTGCTGCACCCCCGCGCACGCATGGCAGCGGGCGACAGCGTGAACACGGGCGAACTGGTTCTGAGTACCCATAC
>JAQBPF010000421.1 GCA_028287665.1 Deinococcus sp.
GTGTGTGGCAGCGGCCTGAAAGCCGTGATTCTGGCGGCCCAGAGCATCCGGGCAGGCGATCAGTCGGCGGTGCTGGCGGGCGGCATGGAATCCATGAGCAATGCGCCGCATCTGCTGCCCGGCGCACGCAAGGGCTACCGCCTGGGACACGCGCAGGTGCTGGATGCCAATACCATAGACGGCCTGTGGTGCTCCATCAACGATGAGGGCATGGGCCTGACCGGAGAGCGCGTGGCCGACAAATACGCCATTACGCGGGACGAGCAGGATGCCTACGCCACCGCCAGCCACCAGAAGGCCATTGCCGCGCAGGCAGCCGGGCGTTTTACCGAAGAAATCGTACCCGTGACCGTGAAGGGCCGCAAGGGTGACACCGTGGTAGACGCCGACGAGGGCCCGCGCGCCGATACCAGCGCCGAAACCCTGGGCCGCCTGAAGCCCGCATTTCGCAAAGACGGGTCGGTGACGGCAGGCAACGCCCCCGGCCTCAACGACGGCGCGGCCAGTCTGCTGGTCATGAGCGAGGAAGCCGCCGCCGCACACGGGCTGAAGCCTCTGGCCGAAATTACTGGCTACGCCACAGGCGGCCTTGCCCCCGAATGGGTGATGATGACGCCCGTGCCCGCCACGCAGAAGCTGCTGAAGAATCTGGGCATGGGCATCAGCGACGTAGACCTCTGGGAGCTGAACGAGGCTTTCAGCGTGCAGAGCCTCGCCGTGAGCCGTGAACTGGGCCTAGACCCCGCCCGCGTGAACGTGAACGGCGGCGCAGTGGCACTGGGCCATCCCATCGGCGCAAGTGGCGCACGCATTCTGGTCACGCTGCTGCACGCACTGAAGGCGCAGAACAAGGAAACGGGCGTGGCGACGCTGTGTATGGGCGGCGGAAACGGGCTGGCGTTGGCGGTTCGGCGCGTCTAAAAGTCAAAGGTGGTTTGAGGGTGGGCAGAGCAGGCGTCCAGCACAGTCTTTGCCCTTCTTGGACCCATTGACCCTCGACCCTTTGACCTCCCCACCGCATAAACTCCAGTTATGACCGCACCTACCCTCTGGATCATCCAAAGCCGCTACCTCAAAACTGGTGACGAACTGGCCGCCGTGACGCCGCTGCACCGCGCCTGGCTGGATCAGCACTATGTCAGCGGGCTGTTTCTGGTGTCGGGCCGCATGTTAGACGGCACAGGCGGAATCTTACTGGCCCACGCCAACACTCAGGCGCAACTGGAAGATGTGTTTAAGGATGATCCTTTTGTCATCAATAGGTGCAGCGAATACAGCTACACGCCGTTTACACCCGTGAAGCGGGGCAAGGCGCTGGAATTGGACGGCGTGGCGTTGGTGGAGTAAAGAAATCTAAGGGTCAGGGATCAAAAGAACTAGGAAAGCACAGCAGCCCAGCGTTGTAGACCCCTGATCTTTGGACCTGATAAGAAAAACAAGGAGCCACTGAATGAATTTCGGAGTCGTAGGGGCAGGACAGATGGGCGCAGGAATTGCACAGGTGGCCGCGCAAAGTGGCTTCAGCGTGACCGTGCAGGATGTCAAACCAGAGTTTCTGGAACGTGGACGGGCCACCATTCAAAAAAGCCTTGCCAAGTTGCATGAAAAAGGCAAATTGACCGAAACGCCCGACGAAATTATGGGCCGCATCCGCTTCAGCACCGATCTGGCCGACTTTGCAGACAGTGATCTGGTAGTAGAAGCCATCGTGGAAAACGAGGCCATCAAAGCTGAACTGTTTCGCACGTTGGGCGGCATCGTGAAGGCAGACGGCATTCTGGCCAGCAATACCAGTTCCATTCCTATTACGGCCCTTGCCCGTGCGTCGGGCCGCCCTGAGCAGTTTATTGGGATGCACTTTATGAATCCGGTGCCACTGATGGCGCTGGTCGAAGTGATTCGGGGCCACAGCACCAGCGATGAAACGGCGCAGAAGGTAATCCAGACCGCCGAACAGATGGGCAAAACACCCCTGACTTGCAACGATTTCCCCGGCTTTGTCTCCAACCGAATCCTGATGCCCATGCTGAACGAGGCCATTCAGTGCGTGATGGAAGGCGTGGCCGAACCGGAAGCCATCGACGGCATCATGAAACTGGGCATGAATCACCCGATGGGGCCGCTGACCCTGGCCGATTTTATTGGCCTGGACACCTGCCTTGCCATCATGGAAGTGCTGCACAAAGGGCTGGGAGACGACAAATATCGGCCTTCTCCCCTGCTGAGAAAGATGGTGCAGGCAGGCTTGTTGGGGCGCAAAAGTGGGCAGGGATTTTACAAGTATTAGTTTCTGCTTTACCGCACCTGACCGTGGTATTCAGCGTTGGGAAGAAACCCCAGCGCCCCACTGACCCGGTTGGTCAGGTTGAACATTCCAATGACCTGCACGAGTTCCAGAATCTGCTGATCGCTGAGGCCCACGTCGCGCAGTGTCTGTAGGTCGCCCTCGGCCACCTCTGCCGGATGCAGGGTCAGGCGTTCGGCGTAGGCGCACAGGGCCGCCCAGCGGGGGCTCAGGTTGGCATGTCGCCAGTTCACCGCCACCAGGTCTGCCGTCTGGGGGTTCTCGCCCGCCTGCCGCAGAAATTCGCGCAGGGCCGCTCCATGCGATACCGCGCAGTAAATGCAACGGTTCGCGCCGCTGACCACCACAGCCACCAGTTCCCGCTCCAGCGGCGTCAGAAAGCCTTCCTTGTTCAGCAGCAGGTTGAAGTAGCCCCACCACGCCAAGAACTGTTCGCCGTTGAGGGCCTGAGCGCGGAACACGTTGGGCACAAATCCGACGTTGGCCTCTGCCTTGCCCCACAGCTTGCGCACCCCTTCGGGCACTTCGGTTTCACCGGGAACAGACAGCCAGGAGATTTGGTTTTGAGTGGATTTACCAGGAGTCATGCGGCCAGCTTAGCGCGGCAAACAAACGTGCGTTAGGCAGACAGAGTGACACCTCAGAATTCCATCCAGACGCGCCCGCCGAATCCGCCCCGTGCGTCCGCTTTGGCGACCCGCCTTGCCTCCAATTCCTGTGGTGTCAGGCCGTGCAGGGCTGTCAGAGCGTGCAGAACCTCCAGCACGTCGGCCAATTCCTCCGGGTCGTGCGCCTCCAGATATTCCGCCACTTCTTCATTCAACTTGGCTCTCAGGGCGACAGGGTATTCGGCTGCATTCAGAACCCGTGCCACTGCGCCTGCTCCCACGATTGCCGGGATACCGTCTCTGACCAATTTGCCCACCCCGGCAATCTATCCTGCCCCCACGAGAAACTCTGTACAACAAACTCTGCACAACAAATCTGATCCCGGCTGCGTGGTAGCCTCACCCTATGTTTGAGGCGCTGGGCAACAAGTTACAGGACATCCTTGACCGGGTGGGCCGCGAGAGCAAACTCACCGACACGCAGGTGAAGGCCGCCATGCGCGAGATTCGGATGGCGCTGCTGGAAGCCGACGTGAACTTTACGGTGGCCAAAGATTTCGTGGCCCGCGTGAGCGAAAAGGCCGTGGGCCAGGACGTGCTGGGCAGCCTGAACGCGGGCCAGACCATCGTCAAGATGGTGCACGACGAGCTGATCGAGACGCTGGGCGGCAAAGCGGCGCAACCGACCCTGAAAACCGAAGGCAATGTGTGGTTCATGGTGGGGCTTCAAGGGGCGGGCAAGACGACCAGCACGGGCAAACTGGCCGCCCACTACAAGGCCAAAGGCCGCCGCGTACTGCTGGTGGCCGCCGATACCCAGCGTCCTGCCGCCCGCGACCAGTTGGAAGTGCTGGCCAAGCAGGTGGGCGTGCCGGTGCTGAAGGTAGCCGACGGTGAGACGCCGCAGCAGACTCGGGCACGGCTGGAAGCGCACCTCAGAGAAGACTTCCGTGATCTGGTGATCGTGGACACGGCGGGCCGCCTGCAAATCGACTCGGCCTTGATGGATCAGCTGGCCGACCTGCAAAGCGAATTGCAACCCAGCGAAACGCTGCTGGTCGTGGATGCCATGACCGGACAGGAAGCCCTGAACGTGGCCCAGACCTTTGATGCCCGCGTGCATCTGTCGGGCCTGATCATTACCAAAATGGACGGCGATGCACGCGGCGGCGCAGCCCTGAGTGCGCGCAGCGTGACCGGCAAGCCGATCTACTTTTCGGGGACCAGTGAAAAGCTGACCGGGCTGGAGCCGTTCTATCCTGACCGTGTGGCCGGACGAATCCTGGGCATGGGCGACATGCTGGGCCTGATCGAACGTGCCCAGCAAGCCGATATCAAGGCCATGGACGTCAAAAAACCTGGCGACTTCGATCTGGAAGACCTGCTGGTGCAGCTGCGCCAGATTCGCAAGATGGGACCGCTGGGCGACCTGCTCAAGCTCATTCCCGGCATGAGCCGCGCCCTGCCCGAAGGCTTTAATGTGGACGAGGCACAGATTCAGCGCATCGACGCCATGATCAGTTCCATGACACTCAAAGAGCGGCGCAATCCCAAGATCATTGACGGCAAACGCCGCAAGCGCATCGCAGCGGGGAGCGGGCATACCGTGCAGGACATCAACCGGATTCTGAAGATGCACGAGCAGATGAAGGACATGATGAAGATGCTGGGCCGCATGAGTGGCCCCGGCGGAAAAGGCCCTGGCAAAGGCGGATTGCCCCCCAAGATGCCGCCGATGCCGCGCAATCTCAAACGCTGAACATCCAGCTGTCTTGTGTAGCCCTTCAGACTGGATTTGACAGAACAGCACAGCGTCCTTATACTCATTCCCGCTGCCACACGCGGCCCAACACGGGCAACGGGAACAGAGAAGGGATGTTAGCTCAATTGGTAGAGCAGCTGACTTTTAATCAGCGGGTTGTAGGTTCAAGTCCTACACATCCCACCACACAAAGACCCGCCTAGCGCGGGTTTTATCGTTTCACTCTGCCTCAGGACCTCATAAGCGAATACGGAGCCGCTGACCCTTGCTTGATTCTGGAAGAGGTGTTCTGGCCCGCGCCAGGCCACCTCAGACGATAGCCTGCCCGCCAGAGAAGCAACCGTTAAGGCTGCTCCAGCGTGCTTGGCCTGAGGTCACTGCGTATCTTGCAGCTATGGCAAATTCTCCTTCGGCTCCGCTCGCCGCTCTCCCTCCGTCAGACGCATCTCTGGTAGAGCATCTGCGGTCCCTGGTGGGCCTGACCGGACCAAGTGGCTCGGAGGAAGATGTGATCCGGGCCGTGGCACAGGCCGCTTCTGCACTGGCTGATCAGGTGGATGTGGACGCGTTTGGCAATGTGATCGCCATTCGCCGCGCCGGGGCAGCCGAGGCCCGCAGCCTCCTGATTGCGGCTCACATGGATGAAGTGGGATTCCGTGTGCGTCAGATCGATGCTGGCGGGTTTTTGCGCCTGGAAAAGATTGGGGGAACAGACGACCGGATTCTGCCTGCCCAGCGGGTCTGGATTCGCACGCAAGATGACCGCCTGCTGGGAGTGATCGGCACCAAAAGCGCCCATCTGCTGAGCGATACCGACCGTCAGAGAGTGGTGCCCTACGCCGAGTTGTACGTGGATATCGGTGCCAGCAGCGCCCAGCAGGTGGCCGAGATGGGCGTGCGTGTAGGAGACCCGGTCGGGTTTGTCGGGGAGCTTGCTGAACTGGGCCGGGGCACCGGGCGGTACACGGGGCACGCCATAGATGACCGCGCAGGCTGCGCTGTGCTGCTTGCCCTGCTGGAACAGTACCGTCAGGTGGCCCCACCCGTGACCCTGATCGTGGCCTTTACTGTGCAGGAGGAAGTGGGATTGCGGGGCGCTCAGGCTGTCAGCCGGGCACGTCAGGCCGATGTGGCGCTGGCCCTGGACATGACGGCTGCCGATGACACCCCGGAAACGGGAAGAGGCCACCTGAAACTGGGGTCCGGCCCAGCCATCAAGGTCATGGATTTCTCGACGCTGGCTCATCCTGCTGTTCGGCGGGGCCTGGCGGCAGCAGCACTGTCAGCCGATCTGTCTGTGCAGCACGAGCTGCTCAAGGGCATTGGCACCGATGCAGGAGCCCTGCAGCAATCGGGACAGGGCATTCCGACCGGGGCGGTGTCAGTGGCCAACCGCTACACCCACAGTCCGGTCGAAGTGGTCGATCTCCGTGATCTGCAGGACACGCTGACCTTGCTGACAGCCTTCGTCACAGGCCTTCCAGAGCTTGATTTGCGCTTCGTCAGGCTGGACCACCCCTAAGATCAGGCCACTCAGGCACAGAACATTAATTGATCGCTGCTTGCGTCTGCCTGCCGGGTTAGGCTGAAAGTCATGACCCAATCAGAGGTTGGACACGTCACCTATTCGCGTGGTGGGCAGGCAGAAAGTCGGCATGAGATTCACGTGGCGGTGGTGGATGCCAACGGCCAGCTGAAAGCCCACTGCGGCAACGCCGACCTGACGACCTTTCCGCGCAGCAGCAGCAAGCCGGTGCAGGCGCTTCCGCTGGCCGAGGCCATGCCCGACCTTCCGCAGGATGAACTGGCGGTGGCCTGTGCCAGCCATGCCGGAACGCCCGAGCATCTGGCGGTGGTTCAGCGTCTGCTGGCCCGCTCAGGAAGCAGCGTGGCCGATCTGCGGTGCGGGACCCATCCGCCCTTTGACGCGCCAACCGCCGCCAGCCTGATTCAGACTCAACAGGCCCCGACCCCACTGCACCACAACTGTTCCGGAAAACACGCCGGAATGCTGCTGGCCTGCGTGCGGCTGGGCCTGCCGCGTGAGGGCTACACCCACCCTGCCCATCCCCTGCAGGTCCAGATTCGGGCGCTGCACGCCACCCTGGCCGACGTGCCTCTGGAGGCCGTACACGCAGGGGTAGACGGGTGCAGCGTGCCTGCCTTTGCCCTGCCCCTTCAGGGAACGGCCCGTATTTTTGCGCGGTTGGCCGCTCCCTCTGGCCCCCATGCCCAAGCGCTGGCACGCATTGCCCAGGCCATGCAGGCCCACCCCTTCCTTATTGCTGGCCCCGGACGACTGGATACCACCCTGATGCCGCTGGTGCCGGGCCTGACGGCCAAGATGGGGGCCGAAGCCTTCTACGGGATGGCCCTGCAAGACACCCCCTATGGGCCGCTGGGCGTGGCCTTCAAAGTGATGGACGGGGGCGAGCGGGCCAGGTCGCCCATGGCCCTGGCCGTGCTGAAGGCGTTGGGCGTTCCCCTGACAGAAGCCGTCTGGGCGCTGGCTCCCTCCGAACTCCGCAATTGGGCCGGGCAAGAGGTCGGCAGCATTCAGACCCATCTTCCGCTGGTGTGGTCCTGAAGAGCGGAGCCAGCGCCAGATAGATAGGGTCCAGATTAATAAGGAACAGAGATCAGTTCTGGCGCTGCCGGGTTCCCATCGTTCCCGATCTGCCGCTCAGATGATCCCCGCCATTCGGTCTGAACCTCTGACTGCCTCTCATCGCCTGTTTCGGTCCTCTCAACTCCTCTCCATTCGCCCCTTTGTTTTGCTGCTGGAGGTTACATGCACTTTGATTTGTCCCTGTCCGAACTGGAGCGCTATCTTCCCACCGAACCCGCTCCGGCTGACTTCGACGCCTTCTGGGCCGACACTCTGGCAGAAACCCGCCGCTTTGACCTGAATCCACGGTTCGAACCGGTGTTTCCTTTATTGCGGCAGGTCGACGCCTACGACGTCACTTTTGCCGGATTTGGGGGGGCCGCCATCAAGGGGTGGTTGCTGTTGCCTGCGGGGGCCAGCCAACCTCTGCCGTGCGTGGTGGAGTACATCGGCTACGGGGGAGGACGCGGCTACCCGACCGATTGGCTGGTGTGGGCGTCTCTGGGCTACGCGCATCTGGTGATGGATACGCGCGGTCAGGGCACCACCTGGCGTCAGGGCGATACACCGGACCCGCAGGCAGGCGGCGAACCGCACCTGCCCGGATTCATGACCCAGGGCATTCTGAACCGGGACACCTACTATTACCGCCGCCTGTACAGCGACGCGGTTCGTGCCGTCGAGGCCGCACGCGCCCACCCGCTGATCGATTCCAGCCGGATCGCTGTGATGGGCGGCAGTCAGGGCGGTGGGCTGGCTCTGGCGGCCGCCGGACTGGTGCCCGATCTCCAGCTCTGCCTGACAGATGTGCCGTTTTTGTGCCACTTCCGCCGCGCCGTGACCCTGACCGATGACGCCCCCTTCAGCGAAATTTCGCGTTATCTGCGGACCCACCGGACCCACACGGCAGCGGTCATGGAGACGCTCAGCTACTTCGATGGTCTGCATTTCGCGGCCCGCGCCCAGGCTCAGGCTCTGTTTTCAGTGGGCCTGATGGACACGGTTTGCCCGCCCAGTACCGTATATGCCGCCTACAACCACTACGCAGGTCCCAAAGAGATCCGCGTGTATGCCTTCAACGGCCATGAAGGCGGTGAGAATCTACAGACGCTGGAGAAGATGAAGACCCTGATCAGTGCGTTGCCACTGTCGGCCAGCGCCATCGCCGTTCCCTGACCCAGCACCCCGCGCAGGTCCCTGGAAAGCCTTCTGCTCTGGCTCACTTGCCCTGCTCAGAACCGTTCTCCTTTCAAGAACTAAGGCCTCCTCACGCCTTCCGAGGTTTCTTTGACCACTGTTTCTCCGTCTGCTGAGTCTTCCGACCTCTCATCTTCCCCGTTCTGGGTGCTGGAAACGGCGCGGGTGGGGTACGCCTTTGGGCTGAATCCCGAAGGCCAGTTGGTACACACCTACTGGGGCCCGCGCCTGCCGCGCTCAGAGGACTACCCACGGCCTGTCAGCGTGCCGGAGTGGGCGTCGTTCAGCCCCGCCGCCCACCTGATCACCGAGGAATATCCGGCAGAAGGCGGTCCCAAATACATCGAGCCCTGCCTCAAGGTGCACTTTGCCGATGGCACGCGTGATCTGGACCTGCGCTATCAGGCGGCGCACTGGACAGACGGAACGCTGCAGGTGCAGTTGCGCGACGCGGTGTATCCGTTGCAGGTCACCCTGCATTACCGCCCGCATCCCTCGCACGACCTGATCGAGCGCTGGACCACCCTGCACAACGGCGGAGACGAGGCCATGGTGCTGGACCGGGTCTGGAGCGCCCAGTGGCATGTTCCTGCTGGAGAACAGGACCGCCTGTCGCACCTGACTGGCCGCTGGAACGATGAATTCCGGCTGCACCGCGAACCGCTGA
The DNA here is from genome assembly GCA_028287665.1 of Deinococcus sp. Lineage (GTDB taxonomy): Bacteria > Deinococcota > Deinococci > Deinococcales > Deinococcaceae > Deinococcus. The sequence continues at coordinate 9,148 of JAQBPF010000421.1, forward strand.
CCCCAGGGGTCAAGGTGCTGGAGAGTCGGCGTCTGACCACCAGCCACCACCACAATCCCTGGTTTGCGCTGGACCGTGGGCAGGCGGGCGAGGAAACGGGCGAGGTCTGGTTCGGTGTGCTGGCCTGGAGCGGAAACTGGAAATTGGCCGCCGAGGTGACCGACTTTGGGCAAAACCGGATCAGTCTGGGCCTCAATGACTGGGATTTTGCCTGGCGGCTCCAGCCCGGCGCGACCTTCCAGACGCCTGCCAGCCTGGGCGGCTTTACCCCCGCAGGGTTTGGCGCGGCCAGCCGTTGCCTGCATGATTTTATCCGGCAAGACGTGGTGCCGCGCGGCCAGGAAGTGCGGCAGGTGCTGTACAACTCCTGGGAAGCCACGGCGTTTGAGGTCAATGAGGCCTCACAGGTGGAACTGGCAGAGGTGGCCGCCAGCCTGGGTGTCGAGCTGTTTGTGGTAGATGACGGCTGGTTTCACCGCCGGGATTCCGATGCCCGCGGGCTGGGCGACTGGTGGCCCGACGAACAGAAATTTCCGGATGGCCTGCAACCCCTGATCAACCGGGTCAAGGGCCTGGGCATGGCCTTTGGGCTGTGGCTGGAGCCGGAAATGGTGAACCCGGACAGCGACCTGTACCGGGCCCACCCCGACTGGGTGATTCATTATCCGGCGCGGGCCCGCAGTGAGGCGCGAAATCAGTTGATCCTGAATCTGGGCCGCGAGGATGTGCAGGCCTACCTGATCGACCTGCTGGACCGTCTGCTCAGGCAACACGACATTTCTTTTATCAAGTGGGACATGAACCGCAACGTGTCGGAACCCGGCTGGCCCACTGCGCCCGGCGATCCGCGTGAACTGTGGGTCCGCTATGTTCAGGGGCTCTACCATGTCTGGGACACCCTCAAGGCCCGTCATCCACAGGTGGTGTGGCAGAGCTGCTCGGGCGGCGGCGGGCGGGCAGACCTGGAGATCTTGCGGCGGGCCGACCAGATCTGGATCAGTGACAACACCCATGCTCCGGCCCGGCTGGAAATCCAGGAAGGATTCTCACAGGTCTTTCCGGCCAGCACCATGGAGGCGTGGGTCACCGATGCCGGACATGAACAGGTGCCCCTGAGATTCCGGATGCACGTCAGCATGACAGGAACCCTGGGGCTCGGCGGCCACCTGGCCCACTGGACAGCCGACGAACTGGAGCTGGCCCGCGAGGAAATCGCACGGTACAAAACCCTGCGTCATATCGTGCAGTTTGGCAATCAATACCGCCTGAGGGCCGCCCAACAGTCTGCCTTCTCTGCGGTGCAGTACGTGACCAAAGACCAGACGGAAGGGGTGGTCTTTGCCTTCCGCACCCATCTGGCGCGGCCCACGACCTTGCCGCCGCTCCTGCTGCAGGGCCTCGACCCAGACGCCCTGTATGAGGTGGAAGGAGTTCCCGGCGCACGTTCAGGAGCCGCGTGGCAGCACGTGGGCCTGACGCTGAAGCTGGCAGATTTTGAAAGCACGGTCCGGACCATCCGGCGCGTTGGAGACTGAGGCCTGACTCGTCGGGTGAGGCTCAGAGCAGTCCGACACGGGCTGTGCTGAGCGGTCTAGCGGCTCTGCCTTTCCCTTTTACACCAAAAATTCCCCGCTTCGGACGGGGAATTTTTGGCGGGACACCAGACCCCGGAAAGGAGGTGATTCGCCTCTTCTGCTGGCTTCGGCTCTAATCCAGCACGTCTATTCCGGCGGCCCGCACCCGCGCCCGAACATCCCGCACGCCGTCTCCTGTCACACGCATCACAAAGCGGCGGCGACTGGCTTCAGCATCTTTGTGATAGGTGGCGACGCTGATGATGTTGCTGGGTTGAATGGCCTGGGTGGCCCGCTCCAGGCTGCCGGGCACGTCGGGCATATCCAGCGTCAGGCGTTTGCCGCCTTCGCGCAGTCCCATGATGTTGGTAAAGGCCCGCAGCACATCAGTAATGGTGATGATGCCGCACAGCTGCCCGAAATCGTCGAGCACAGGCAGGCCGCCCACCGCGTGCTCCTGCATCCGCAGGGCTGCGTCTTCCATATATTCGCCCTCGGCGGCAGTAATGACCGGGCGGGCCATCATTTCAGACACGGTCAGCTTGCTCAGCAGGTAATTCAGTTCCCAGACGCTGAGGGTGGTGGCCTTGTTGGGTACGGCGTCCTTCAGGTCTTTGCGGGTGGTAATCCCTATCAACTGGCCATCTTGCATCACCGGCAGCCGCCGGAACCCGCGCTCCTTGAGGATTTTCAGGGCGTCCATGACGGGCGTATCGGGCAAAACAGTAACAGGGTCCGGGGTCATCCAATCGCGTACCAGCATGCAGGCAGTTTACGTGGTACAGAGGCCGCAACACAGGCAAGCCCAGCCTGACGTCTCTCTGACCGTGGATGTGAATTGACTGTGACGGACTTCATTCGGCTCAGAAATGAGCATGATACGGTGCAAATCATGAAGCTTTCCGTCAAATCCCTTCTGTCCCCCAAAGCACTGGCTCCTGTGGCCATCGTCGCCGCCTTCGGCCTCGGGACACTCGCACCCCACGCCCAGACTGCACCCCAGAAAATTGGGTTCGTCGACGTGCAAAAACTCCTGACGTCTCATCCCTCCAACCCTGAAATCGTGACCATTCAGAAGAAGGCCGACGCCGAACTGAGCGTCATGGACAAGCAGATCAAGGCCATTGATGCCAAGGGTGCCCAGGCCACCGCCGCCGAAAAACAGAGCCGTGAGCAGCTGATCAAGACCCTTCAGGCCAAGGCTGCCGAGTACGACAAGCAGCTTCAGCCCAAGATCGCCGTTGTCGAAACCGCTGTTGACGCGGCCATCGACAAGGTTGCCAAGGCCAACGGCTTCGGCGTCATCATGGACCGCAACGTGGCCAAGAACAGCGGCCTGGTGGTCTACGCCGACCCCGCCGCCGAAATGACCGACGCCACCGTCAAGGCCCTGAAGCCCTGATCCTGCTGGCGTGATCCCCAGGGGGTCAGGCCACCCGCCCCCGCGTCAGGCGGGGGTTCTTCTTTGCTGGTTCCAGAGGTCCACATGAATCCTAAACTGACATTTCTTCTGCTCCCTTTTGCCCTGATGGTCACCGTGCCGCACGCCCAGCAATCCCGCTCGCGGGTGGGCTTCGTAAATGTGCAGGCCGCTGTCAAGGCCATGCCCAACAGCGCCGCCTATCTCAAACTTGACGCCAGTGTGACCGCTGATCTGAGCGCCAAAGCCAAAAATATTCAGGCCCTGGCCGCCAAAGCAGCAAGTTCCCGCAGCGCCGCTGATCGGCAGGCGTTGGTCAAGGCACAGCAGGCGTTGCAGACGACCCAAACTGGCTATCAGTCCCGCCTCAATACCGCCTTTGCACCACTGGCCACCAAGCTCAACGCCACTGTCGCCAAAGTCGCCAAAACCAGCGGATTCACCGTGGTCTTCGATCAGAGTGTGGCGGCCAAAACGGGCCTGGTGGTCTATGCCAACACCCAAACCACCGACCTCACCGCCGCAGTCATCAAAGCTCTGAAATAGCCCCATCAGTACAGTCAGAAAGCCCAGCCGACGTGTTGGGCTTTTTCTTTGACGCCGCTTCCATGCTGCTCTAGGCTCCTGCCCATGAGCGATGAACCGGAACAGGGAACAGGCTGGGCGCGGGCCACCATTTTTGGCGAGCAGGAAGGCCGCATTCTGGAACGCTTGGCGGCTCTGGACCCCGATCTGATGGCCTACATCCGGGACTTTGCCTATGACACTGTGTATCAGCGGCCCGGTCTGGACCTCAAAACGCGGGAACTGTTGGCCTGTACCCTTCTGGTTTCACTGGGCAGCCCGCCAGAGCTGCGAACCCACCTGCGCGGCGCACTCCGGGCCGGAGCCACCGAAACAGAGGTGCGCGAAACCCTATTGATGTGTATTCCCTACCTGGGGTTCCCCCGTGTGGTCGCTGCCTTCGAACAACTGCGTCTGCTGCTGGCGGCAAACCAAGACAAAGCGCCCCCAGCCGCGAAGGCCGAGGGCGCTGAATAACCTGTTTTAAGGCTGAAGGTTAGTAGGCAACCTTGAAGCCGATGCGGGCCTTGAAGACCGTACCAGGGCGCACGAAACGGTTGTCAACGGCTGCATATCCAGCATCGTCTGTCGTGAACGAATCGCTTGCACCGCCACTCGTGCTGGTATTGATGGTGGACTTGAAGTACTGCTCGACACCCAGGTCACCCACGATGCTCAGGTTGCCTGCAATGGCGTAGCTGGCCATGACACCTGCACCGATACCGAAGGTAGAGGCGCTGTAGGTGGTGCTGCCCGTTGCACCGTAATCTTCGGTGGCCTTAAACATGCCGTAACGTCCACCGGCGTACAGGGTGGCGTCGGTGCCGGGTGCCAATTCGCCGAGGCTGTAGGTACCGTCTACGCCGACAGTGACCCGGCTGCCGTTTTCAGTGGCCGCACCCGATGCTTTGTAGGTGCCGAACTTCCCTGCGCCTATGTCGCTCTCGTCATTGATGGAATCGCTGGGGTTGGTGTAAGAGGCGCTGACCTTCACGCCCACAGGGCCGAGCAAGTTGGGGCTGTGAACGAACACTTCGCCGCTGAGGCCGCCTGCGTAGCCGCCCGTCAGGCCCAACTCAACGCCGCTGAGGCTCTGTGCGCCTGCTGCGCCCGTCATCATGCCCGCTACCACTGCCGTCATCAGGATCTTCTTCATGCGTGTAGCCTCGCCCACCAACATGAGCCGCCCTCATGAACGGTGTCACGGCAGCTTTAGAAACAGGACAGGTCACCGTCAGGAATGAGACCGAATCTACAATCCTCAGGCTTTTCAGAATTGACTCAAATAACGTCCAGCACGAGTTTTTCTCCACAAACAACACCGTCAGAAGAGAGCGTGGGCTGGAGAATCAACGCTCTCTTTAGGTCTGCCCCATAAATCTAGATATGCAGGAACACGGTGTCTGGTGTCTGGCCTTATGCCCGTGCGAATTCCAGCACAGTGGCGTGCGCCAGCCCCCGAGACTGGGCCACCTTCCAGGCCGCGCGGGCGTCTCCGCGCAGAATGTGGGCCATAAAGGTGGCGTCGCGGGCCAGGGTGGTCAGGACCCAGAAATCGCCC